>CBFHVR010000053.1:0-11465 GCA_965659495.1 uncultured bacterium | reverse complement strand
CTGTTATTATTGTTAAATATTTTCAAATTGTAAGATATTAGTGTTGAGTTATTTACTATATCCCATGCTTCTATGCTTATTTTATGCAAATTATTATAAAGTAATTCATCATTTATAATATAATTAATATTCCCTGATGTGTTAGATATTGGGGTATAAAAATTATTTAAAATAATACTTTCATTATGATTGTCATCAATCCAAAGTCTAATATCGTGATAGTTCAGCCCGCTAATATTTACTGGAAGATTATCGCTCAAGTATATCGATATATTGTAAGGAGGGTAAATAGTTGAATTATCAGACAACTGAATTCCATTTTGATAAAGTATTATTTCAGGTCCTATATAATCATTTAATAGACTATTATCTAAAAATTCTAAATCAATATTATTAATTGATTGAATGGAATTTGTTAAATCATTATGAACTTTTAAACTTGTATTGTTGTATTCTAATGCATCAAGAGGCAAAGTATAGTTTGTAGAACCATAAAATTCTCCTGAGTATAATTGATTATTATTATAATTAAAGCTGAACTGGTCTAAGCATGATAAATTATATTGAGCATTGAAACATGAATCATTTGGACTGTAATCTTCACCATTGTAATTATAGTTAAAGATTGTATTAATGTCATTATTCAATATTCTCAATGTACTTAGACTAGTATTATCAATAGATATATAATTTTCAGATCCAATTAATATTTCACTAATATTATTTTCTATTAGATTATTAGTTGTTTTTGCTATTTGGATTCTCATAGCAGGGTCACCAAATAAATGTAAAGTATAAGATTCAAATAAATTTTCTTTAGAGTCATAAAATAAGTCCCCAATTCTATCATTTGAATCACTAACTAAGTAATTATTAATATTCTCAATAAAAAACTTCTTTAAGAAATAAAAATTTGAGCTGTATGAAATTCCACCAGTTGTAGATATAATTGCTATTGCAGAATCTCCTTTTTTTAATAGTCTTTCAGCAAAGCAGTTTTGATTAATATAGTTTCCAAAGGCACATGTTCCAACAACCCATACAGGAAGTTTATTATTATCTATTGATATTAAATCTATATCTGAGAAGGTAAGAATATTTTCATCTGCAAGAAATTCGCTGGTTCCATGTCCAATGTAGTTAATGATTGCTGCACCTTGATTTATATTTTGAATTAATTTATTTGTAAAATTAGGCTGTATATACCAGTCAATAGACTGCTGCCGATCAAAGTTTGGACCAAATAAACAATTAATATTAAGGTTGTCTTTTAAATTGTTATATATTAGACTTGAATGGATTGTATGCCACTTTTCCTTTCTAATGGTTTGACCATTCTTAAATTGATCATCACAAAATAATAGCGCTTTACTTTTCCAGTCTCCATTATAAGGTGATAATGTATAATTTATTATATTATTAATTATTGTATTAGCTTCATTATCATTAGATGCTAAAATTCTACCAGTTTTTAATTGCGCATTAGGATTATTAGTATTTTCAGAGCTAATGCAATCATCACAAGGTGTATTCAAATAATAAAGTGGAGGTATTATAGTTTCATCTCCAATAATACATAAATACTCAAGACTATCATATTCAAAATCAAAATTACTAAAAATGTAATCATTAATATTTGTACTTAGTGTATCTTCAAGTATTATCTTTGTCTTTAATTGAAAGTTTTCTTCGACTAAATTTTCATGAAGATTTGATAAGTCACTGGCTGAGTTAAATAATGAACTATTTGTATAAATAATGTATTCAATTTCACTGTTTTCCCATGATAGGACGAGATTTATTGAGATAATTAATTGAAGTATTTTTTTTATCATTTTATGATATCATTAATTGATATTGTAGATATAAATTAATAAATTTATGTATAACTTATCCCTATTAATCTTAAAGAGGAATTTATGTTTGATTTAAAACTAGTTGAAAATTTTTATAAAAATATTGATTTAAAAATCAAACACATAAGAAAAAAGATTAATAAACCATTAACCTTATCAGAAAAAATTTTATACCTACACTCATCATTTGAAGTTAAAGAATTTCAAAAAGGAATGGATTACGTTGAATTTAATCCTGATAGAGTGGCTATGCAAGATGCAACTGCTCAAATGGCATTATTGCAATTTATGATGGCTAATAAAAGTCAAGTATCTGTTCCTTCTACAGTTCATGCAGATCACTTGATTCAAGCAAAAAATAATTCGTCTGCAGATTTGGATGTAGCTTTAGACATAAATTCAGAGGTTTATGATTTTTTATCTTCTGTCTGTTCTAAGTATGGAATAGGTTTTTGGAAGCCAGGAGCTGGAATTATTCATCAAGTTATTTTAGAAAATTATGCTTTTCCAGGTGGTATGATGATTGGAACCGATTCTCATACGGTAAATGCTGGTGGACTAGGAATGATAGCAATTGGTGTTGGAGGAGCAGATGCAGTAGATGTTATGGTAGGAATGCCTTGGGAATTGAAATTCCCAAAATTGATTGGTGTGGAATTAAAAGGTAATTTGAATGGTTGGGCCTCAGCTAAAGATATAATTTTAAAACTAGCTGGGATTTTAACAGTTAAAGGTGGAACTGGCCATATTATTGAATATTTTGGTGAAGGAGCAATTAATTTATCATGTACAGGAAAAGGAACTATATGCAATATGGGTGCAGAAGTTGGTGCTACCACATCAACTTTTGGTTATGATAATTCTATGAGAAAATATTTGGCTTCAACTGGCAGGCAAAATGTCGCTGATTTGGCAGATCAGTATGCTCAACATTTAACAGGAGATTTAGAAGTTTACAAAAATCCTGAAGAATATTTTGATCAAGTTATTACTATAAATTTAGATGAACTAGAACCTTATATTAACGGTCCTTTTACTCCCGATAAAGCAACTCCTATTTCAGAAATGTCTAAAGAAATCTTTAAAAATAAATGGCCAAAAAAAGTTGAAGTAGGGTTAATCGGTTCTTGTACAAACTCCTCATATGAAGATATATCAAGAGCTTCATCAATAGCACAACAGGCTATAAATAAAAAATTATTAGTTAATTCTAAATTTACAATAACACCTGGTTCTGAATTAGTAAGATATACAATTGAAAAAGATGGACTAATTAATATTTTTAATAATATTGGTGCTAATGTTTTTGCAAATGCTTGTGGTCCATGCATAGGACAATGGGCAAGAGAAGGTGCAGAAACTGAACAAGAGAATACTATAATCCATTCTTTTAATAGAAACTTTGCAAAGCGTGCAGATGGTAATCCTAAAACACATGCTTTTGTTGCCTCACCAGAAATTGTAACAGCCATAGCTTTGTCAGGTGATCTGTCTTTTAATCCAATAACAGATTTTTTGATTAATAAAGATGGAATAAAAGTTAAGCTTGATCCTCCTTCTGGATACGAGTTGCCTCCAAATGGTTTTGATGTTAAAGATCAGGGTTTTCAAGATTATGATGTAAATAATAAAGAGATAGAAATTAATGTTGATATTAAATCTGATAGATTACAATTATTAAAATCATTTGATAAATGGGATGGTAATGATTTAATAGATTTAACTTTATTAATTAAGGCCAAGGGAAAATGTACTACTGATCATATTTCAATGGCAGGTCCTTGGCTCAAATATAGAGGTCACTTAGATAATATATCTAATAACTTGTTGTTAGGAGCAACAAATTTCTTTAATAATAAAGTCAACTATGTAAAAAATAAAGTTACAAATAAATATGATGAAACTCCTTTGGTTGCAAGGTATTATAGAAATAATAATATATTTAGTATTATTGTTGGTGATGAGAATTATGGTGAAGGCTCATCAAGAGAGCATGCAGCTATGGAGCCTAGGCATATGAACGTAAGGGTAGTAATAGTAAAATCCTTTGCTAGAATTCATGAAACTAATTTAAAAAAACAAGGAATTCTTGCTTTAACTTTTAATAATAAAAAAGATTATAATAAAATTCTTGAGGATGACAAATTAAGTATAATAGGATTAAAAGATTTTCAAGAAGGAAAAAATCTTAATTGTAGAATTTCACATCTTGGAGGAAGTGAAGATATAATAGAAGTTAATCATACGTATAATACTAATCAAATCGAATGGTTTAAAGCAGGTAGTGCATTAAATTTAATTGCTAAAAAAAATGACTAAACCAATCGCTATAATAACCGGTGCTTCTTCAGGAATTGGACAATCTCTGGCAATTGAACTATCTGATAAATATTTTGTTTATTTAGTTTCTAGAAACATAAGAAATCTTAATAAAACTAAAAAATATATTGAAAGCAAGAATAATAAATGTGAAATTATTATTTCGGATATAACAATTGAAAAATCAGTAAATAACCTATATAAAAAAATACCTAATAAAAATCAAATTGAATTATTAATTAATAATGCTGGAATAGCAATATTTAAAGATATTTCAAATACTTCAGTTGATGATTGGGATAAAACTATAAATGTTAATCTTAGAGGCGCATTTTTAATGACAAAATCTTTGATAGATAATTTTAAAAAGAAAAAAAATGGTAAAGTTGTTTTTATAAACTCAGGAGCTGGTTTGAAACCATTTGCAAATTCTTCAGCATATGTAGCATCAAAATATGCATTAAGAGGCTTTGCTTCATCTATTAGAGAAGAACTAAGGGAGTTTAATATAAAAGTAATAAGTGTTTTTCCTGGAGCTGTTAATACTCCTCTTTGGAATAATAAAAATGTAGAAGAAATAAGAAAAGACATGATGAGTGTTGATGATTTATGTCAGTCAATTATTCATTCAATTAATGCCCCAAACAACTGTGTTGTCGAGGAGATTCTAATAAAAAGAACTCTTGGAGATTTTTAGTTAAAATAATTCTGAATAGTTCGTTCTATAAAATCATAAAATATATATAAAAAAAGATAGCTTGCATTGACGGTATAGTTAATACTAAATTTCCAAGCTATACTTAAATTGTTTTTTATTAGTTTTAAAAGATTATGTTTAGTCAATTACAAAATAGATTTAAAAAAATTTTTAAGACTATAAAAGGTCAAGGTAAAATATCAGAAAGTAATATTTCTGATGCGGTAAGAGAAATTAGAATTGCTCTTCTAGAATCTGATGTAAATTTTAAAGTTGTAAGTAGATTTATTGATAGAGTTAAGGAAAAATCTCTTGGTAACAAAGTATTTGATTCTGTTACACCAGGACAACAGTTTGTTAAATTAGTTCTAGATGAATTGATTGATTTTTTAAAATCAGATAATTCAGAAATTAATTTAAATAGTGAGGAAAAATCTGTTATAGTTTTATCAGGTTTACAAGGATCTGGGAAAACTACTACAGCAGTAAAAATTGCTGGTTTTTTGAAAAGGAAATTTAATAAAGAAGCATTGCTAGTTGGTTTAGATTTACAAAGACCTGCAGCTGCCGAACAATTAGAAATATTATCTAAAGATAATGGTCTCAATTGTTACACAGAAAAAAAATCAAAAAATCCTTTAGAAGTATTAAAAAATGCAGAAAAGTATGCTAACGATAATAATTTTGATGTTTTGATTTTAGATACAGCTGGTCGTCTTCACATTGATAATAACTTAATAGATGAACTTAATCAAATTATTAGTCAATCAAATCCTTCTGAGGTTATTTATGTTGCTGATGGAATGACTGGTCAAGATGCGATTAATTCATCTAGTAGTTTTTCTAAATCGTGTAATATTTCAGGTTGTATTATCACAAAAATGGATTCTGATGCAGGTGGAGGTGTTGCTCTTTCAATAAAAGATACAACAGGTATTCCAATAAAGTTTATAACCTTTGGTGAAAAAATATCTGATATTGAATCTTTTAATCCTGATAGAATTGCTAGACGAATTTTAGGTCTTGGAGATATTGTTGGTTTAGTTGAAGAAGCTTCAAAATCTTTCAATACAGATTCATTTAGTGATATTCAATCAAAAATAAGTAGTAATACTTTTGATTTGAATGATTTTAAAAATCAAATTAATCAGATGGGTAACTTAGAAAATATTGGTAGCATGATGAAGATGATACCCGGTATGAAAAAAATGCCAAATATGAGTACGGGTAGAAAACAATTGAATGCAACTAAAGCTATAGTTGATTCTATGACAGATTTTGAAAGAAAGAATCCAAGTATTATAAATGGATCTCGTAGAAAAAGAATAGCTAGTGGTTCTGGAACATCAATTCAAGCTGTAAATAAATTATTAAAGCAGTTTAACCAGATGAGGGTTTTAATGAAAAAAATTAGTGATAATAAATCAAAGTTTAAGTTTCCTTTTATAAAATAAAATTAAAAATAAACAATAAGGAGTTTAATTTGGCTGTTAGAATAAGATTAAAAAAATTAGGGCGTAAAAAAAGACCTTTTTATAGGGTCGTCGCTATTGATTCAAGATTTAAGAGAGATGGTAGAGAGATCGAACGTTTGGGATGGTATGATCCAGTTCAAGATAACAACTCGTGTAATCTTAATGAGGATAGAATATTATATTGGTTAAAACAAGGTGCTAAACCTTCAGATACTGTCCAAGGTTTATTTAGAAAAAATGGATTAAGTTATAAGTGGCATCTATCAAAACAAGGTGTGAAAGATGCTGATATTGATAAATTATTAGAAGAGTGGAAAGAAAGAGAAAAAAATAGAACAGAATTAAAGAAAGATAAAAAAATAAAGAAAAAGGAATTAGCAGCTAATGCTGATACCAGTGAATCTGTAGCTCCTGCAGAGGAAGCTCCTAAAGAAGAAGTTAAAGCAGAGGAAGCTCCCGCAGAGGAAGCTCCTAAAGAAGAAGTTAAAGCAGAGGAAGCTCCTAAAGAAGAAGTTAAAGCAGAGGAAGCTCCCGCAGAGGAAGCTCCTAAAGAAGAAGTTAAAGCAGAGGAAACTCCTGTAGAGGAAGCTCCTGCAGAGGAAATTAAAGCAGAAGAAACTCCTGCAGAGGAAGTTAAAAAACAAGAAAAAACTGATAGTTAATATCTATTTGATAGATCTAGAAATTAATTATAATGGATAAATTACTTAATGATATGGTAAGAGCAATTGTTGATAGACCAGAGGAAGTAAATATTAGCATTAATGAAAATGATACTACTAAAATTTACGAATTAACTGTTGGAGAAGGAGATTTAGGTAAAGTGATTGGTAAAAAAGGTAGAAACATTAATGCTTTAAGAATAATTTTATCTGCAGTGACTGCTAAAGAAGGTGATAAAAGAGCAATTCTTGAAGTAATTGAATAATTCATCTGATAATAAATTAGTTTCAGTGGGTAAAGTTGTTAAGCCACATGGAATAAAAGGTGAATTAAAGTTTTTTTTATATAATGAAGACTCTAATATTTTATCGCTAGATATAAAAATTTGGTTTAAAATAAATAGTTTATTAAAATCTTTTAACTTATTAGGTTCAAAAGGTTCAGGAAAAATATTTAAGTTAGAGTCTATTAATAACCGCAATGACGCAGAGTTATTAAGGGGTAAAGAGTTTTTTGTTTACAGAAAAGATTTGCCAGATTTAGATACCGGCAACTTTTATTTAAATGATATAATAAGTTTTAAACTTTTTAATGATAAAGAAGAAATAGGTTTAATCTTAGATGTATTATTATTACCAAGTGCTAATTATATTTTAGTAAATTATAATAATAAAGAGATTTTGGTTCCAGTTTTAGATGAGTATGTTAAGTTTTTTGATTTTGACGAACAAATAGTAATTATGAAAAATATCGAAGGGTTTTTAAATTTATAAATGATTTCTTTTAATGTTATAACCCCATTTCCTGCAATGTTTGATGCTGTTCTAAATGAGAGTATTTTACTAAAAGCAAAACAAAAAAATATTGCGGAATATAATATTTTTAACTTATTTAATTATTTGGATAATTCTTCTGATAGAATTGATGATTATCCTTTTGGTGGTGGTGAAGGCATGTTATTAAAAGCAGAACCTATATTTAATGCATTTAAAAGTATTAAATCTACTTTTGGAAATAATAAGCCTAGAGTCATTTTTCCAACACCTGATGGTAAAATTTTTAATCATTCTAAAGCTAAGGAGTTATCTGAAGAATCAAATTTAATTTTTATTTGCGGTCATTATAAAGGAATAGATCAGAGGGTTCGGGATGAAATTGTAACTGATGAAATTTCAATTGGAGATTTTGTTTTAACTGGCGGTGAATTACCTTCTATGATTATGATTGATTCAATAGTTCGTTTGAAAGAAGGTGTTTTGAGTAACTATAAATCAGCAAAAAAAGATTCTTTTTATGATTTTTTATTAGATGGCCCACATTATACTAGGCCAAGAGATTTTAAAGGAATTAATGTTCCTGAAGTTTTATTGTCTGGAAATCATAAGAAAATTAAAGATTGGTTTTTAAATCAAAGAGAAGAAAAAACAAAAAAATTAAGATTAGATTTATGGGAAAAATATAAATCTATAAAAACGGAGAAAAAATGAATAAAATTTATGAATCTATTAAAAATAATTTAAAAAAAGATTTACCTGATTTTAAATCTGGCGATACAGTTGCTGTTGGAGTTAAAGTTATCGAAGGTAATAGATCAAGAATTCAAACTTTTGAGGGAGTAGTTATATCTGTATCTTCAGGAGCTAATATTTCAAAAACATTTACTGTGAGAAAAATTTCTAATAATGTTGGTGTTGAAAGAATATTCCCTATTTATTCTCCTAATATTGAAAGTATAAAAGTTCTTAAAAAAGGAAAAGTTAGAAGGGCAAAGTTGTATTATCTACGTTCTAGAAAAGGTAAAGCAGCTAGAGTAAAAGAAAAAAATTAATTTATACTTATGGGAACACCCCATTTAAATAATAATTATTTTGAAGAATTAATCAACATTGGTATTTCTTTATCAAAAGAAAAAAATATTAATGTTTTATTGGAAAACATCCTTAACCAAGCAAGAAAAATTTCGAAATCAGATGGTGGTACCTTATATGTTGTAGATAAAAATTTTACAAGATTAGAGTTTGCTATTATGCAGAATAAATCAAAAAATATTTTTTTAGGAGGTACTAATTCTCCAGTTCCTGATTCAATTTATCCCGTAAAGCTTTATGATCCTGAAACTAAAGAACCAAATCATAAAAATGTTTCGGCAGTTTGTGCTTTAAAAGATAAGACAATTAAAATTGATGATGCTTATAAAAATAAACAGTATGATTTTGAAGGAACAAAAGGTTTTGATATTAAACATGATTATCATTCAAAATGTTTTTTAAATGTCCCTATGAAAGATCATAAAAATAAGGTTATTGGTGTAATACAGCTTTTAAATCCAATGAAAAATGGAAAAATTATAAAATATTCAAAAGAAATTATCAAAGTAATTGAATCATTAACCTCGCAAGCTTCAATTGCATTGACCAATCAATTATTAATAGAAGAACAAAAGACATTATTTAGATCATTTATTAAATTAGTTGTAGATGCGTTAGATAAAAAAGATCCAGTAACTGGAGGTCATTGTAATAGGGTGCCATTATTAACTATGATGATCGCTGAATATATAAATAACGACAATACTAAATACAAAAATAATAGATTTACAGATGATGAAATGGATGAAATTTTTGTTGCAGGATGGTTGCATGATTTTGGAAAAGTTGCAACCCCAGATCACATTATGAATAAATCAACAAAATTACAGGGTTTATATGATAAAATTGATCAAATAAAATTAAGATTTGAAATTTTAAAAAGAGATATAGAGTTAAATTTTTATAAAAATAAATTATCTGATTTAGATATAGATAAAGAACAATTAGATTCACAAATAAAGAAAGTAAATGAAGATTTTAAATTTTTGGAAGTTTCAAATATTGGTGGTGAGTTTATGTCCGAAGAATTACAAAACAGAGTTAATGAAATTGCAAAGCAAAAAATAGAATTAGATAATAAACAATGTACAATTCTTAATGACAAAGAAGTTGATTTTTTAACTATTAAAAGAGGTACTCTATCTAAAGAAGATAGAGAAATCATGGAAAATCATGTTTCATTAAGTTATGAATTGTTAGATAAACTCCCTTACCCAGATCATTTGAAACAAGTACCGTTTTATGCTGGATGTCACCATGAAAAATTAAATGGTGGAGGTTATCCAAATGGATATTCAGGAGATCAGTTACCATTACAAGCACGTATTATAGCAATTGCTGATGTTTTTGAAGGTTTAACAGCTCCAGATAGACCCTATAAAGAACCTTACAAGCTTTCTAAAGCATTAAATATATTAAAATTTATGGTAAATGATGGAGAAATTGATCGAGATTTATTTAATTTATTAATTACTAAGAAATTATATTTAAAGTATGCTAATGAGCATCTTAATTCAAATCAAATTGATTTAATTGATGAAGAAAAATTACTGAGTTAATTAAATGAGTTACTTACTATGAATACTAAACAAAATAAAGTCCGTGAGACTCTAAAAAATATACCTTCTGTTGATGAAATTATTAATAAATTTCAAATAACTGATACACCTCTTAAATTTTTAAAATATTCAATAAATATCGAACTTTCTAATATTAGAACTAAAATATTAGCAGGTGAGAATATAAATGATATTAAAAAGTATACATTTAATAAAATCAATAAAATTTTTAATAAAATAAAGAATAATAGTTTGCAGCCAGTAATCAATGGTACTGGTATAATATTACATACTGGCTTAGGAAGAGCTCCGATTTCTAAAGATATACTAGTTGATGGTATTCTAAAAAATTATCCATATTCAAATTTAGAATTAAATTTAGAAACGGGTAAAAGAGGTGATAGGAATATACATGTTTCATCATTATTTAATTCGTTATGCGATTGTGAAGATTCTATTATTGTAAATAATAATGCCTCAGCAGTTATATTAATGCTTAATAGTCTCTGTAACAAAAAAGAAGTTATTATCAGTAGAGGTCAATTAGTGGAGATAGGAGGTTCTTTTAGAATTCCAGATGTTATGAATAAATCTCAAAGTAAAATGATTGAAATTGGAACAACTAATAAGACTCATATAAAAGATTATGAAGATGCTATAACTGATAATACATCAGCCATTATATATGTACATACAAGTAATTATAAAGTTGTAGGGTTTACAAATGAAATTGATATTAATGAATTACACTTATTAGCAAAAAAATATAATTTGCCTTTGTTAATTGATTTAGGAAGTGGTTCATTTGCAGATTTTAAATACTTGGGCTTACCATTTGAGAAAATGATTAGCAAATATATTAAAAAAGGTGCTGATATTATAACTTTTAGTGGCGATAAATTACTTGGTGGTCCACAATCTGGAATTATTGTAGGTAAAAAAAAATATATAAATATAATTAAATCAAATTCTTTATATCGTGCATTCAGATGTGATAAAATTAGAATTTCAATAATGGAAACTATACT
>CBFHVR010000052.1:0-14627 GCA_965659495.1 uncultured bacterium | reverse complement strand
GGTAACTTGGTTGATTTTGTTGTATGGCCAACAAGCAGTGAATACCAGAACGGATTTGATATTACATCAACAGATTTAAATGTGTTAACCCAACAACCTTTTGGTGTATATGAAGTACAAATAACAGGTGAGCTTGGAGCCTACTGTGATGATGATGAACAGCTAGATATCTCAAGTGAATGGCAAATCACTGTTGAATATGAATCTGATATTGTAGTAGATGGTAGTGTAGACGAATGTGTCGCTGATGGTGATGTAACAGGTGATGGTACAATAAATGTATTAGATGTTATATCTACAGTTAATCACATTTTAGGCAATGCTATCTTAGAAGATGATGGCTTTTGTTCAGCTGATTTTAATGATGATGGTATAATAAATGTTACAGATATAATCTCTCTAATTAATATGATTTTAGGAAATTAATGCAAAAAAATATTATTTTAATCTTGTTAACTTTTAACTTTTTACTAGGTCAAGAAGCCGACCATATTATATTTTCTCAAATTACAATTACTCCTGATGAGGCGGAAGTAATTGCTATTTATAACCCTACAGATGAAACCATTAGTTTAGGTGATTACTATTTGTCTGATGCAGAATCTTCATCAAATCACTATTATAATTTGCCAACAGGCAGTGATTATTGGTCAGGATTTTCAAGTGACTTTATAGTTAGATTTCCAGATATAAATATTAACCCTGGGCAAACTCTCACAATAAGCATGAATGATGCATCTACTTTTAATAGTTATTATTCTTATAACCCCGATTTAACTTTATCCAATGATATGTTAGATGTTGTTGATGGACAAAATACAATAGGTTCATTGGCTAGCTTAGCGGATAATTATGAATCTTTGATATTGTTTTATTGGGATGGCTCTAGTTCGACTGTACAGGATGTTGATTATTTCTATTGGGGTAATACTCAAGCACTTGATTTATACGGCATTGATAAAACTGGAATATCAACTTATCTAGATGATACTTCTTTTGATGTCCAGGCTAATAATATTTTAGAAGCTCATGATTTAGATTATTCTTATGTAAGAAAATCAACAACTGAAAACGGAGAAAGTGGCCCTTCTAATAATATTGCTGGGAATGGAATAACAGGCCACGATGAAACCAGTGAAATATTTAATCAGTCATGGGAAATAATTCTTAATCCGCTAGAACCTGAACCAGTTTCTGGTTGTACTGATGTTTCATCATGTAATTACGATCAAAATGCTGAGGTTAATGATGGTAGTTGTGAGTATAGTTGTTTAGGATGTACAGATTCTTCAGCAGCAAATTATATCCCATCTGCTACGATTGATAATGGTGCCTGTGATATATCAGGTAATTCTATTCAATATATTGTTGATCAAAACCAGGGGAATGAATGCGATGAAAATTTAAGCACTACTTACCAGATTATTGGATTAGTAGTAGGTTATGATGATGTGAGACCAGCTGGCGGACCTGAAGTTATTGCATTACAAGATAATAATGGTTATCAAATTGAGATTGTTGTTTGGGATTGGGATGTAAAAAGTTCAGCCATTGGTTTTATGGTTGATCCCTATGACCCATCAAAATATGTAGTACATGCTGAAGGAGTGTTAGGTACTTACAATTGTTCATGGCAATTTGAAGTTGCAAGTGCTAGTAATATTTTGTTATACGATACATATCATCCGGATGGAAATTTGGTCGAGGACCCAACTATTATAAAGGCTGAGATATCAACTGCGCCTTATGTTATTATTCCAACTTTAGGTGAACGGTTAGATTTTAATTATTCATTTCCTTCAAACTCCAGAGTGATTGTTCGAATTATCGATTTAAATGGAATCTTTATAACAAGTATTGTAGATAAATACTACGAAACAGGTGGTACCATTGAAAGGAATGAAGATACTTCTGATTGGGATGGAAGAGATCATCTTGGTCAAATTGTTCCACCAGGCACTTATCTAATTCAAGTTGAGGCATCTAATTTTCAAACAGGGAAAACAACAACAGATGTGGCACCGATTGTTGTAGGAGTTAATCATTAATGGTTAGAAATATTATATTATTATTAAGTTTTATTACTTTTAGTGTTTTTACTCAAAGCTTTTCTAATCTTTCTCATATCGGTTCTAAGTCTATGGGAACGGCAGGTGCTGTTGTCTCAGATATAAATGATTTGGAAACTGTATTTTATAATCCAGCAGGATTAGTTAATATGAAACCTTACTCATTTATTGCAGGAACAACTGATTTATATGGTCTGAAGTTTTTAAATCATCAGTTTCTATCAGTTAGTTTACCATACAGTTCTGCTATTTCAATTCAACAATTAGGAACAAATAGCAGTGGATTTTCTGATAAAAATTTATCTACTGAGAAATCCATTACATTTAGTAAAGCGTTTTTTCTGTTAGATGATGCGAATTCAAAACTATCTATTGGTTATAATATTAATGGTTTGATTTTTTATCAAAATGCTTCTGCGGGTGTAAATGGTGATGGTGTTGGAGGTTTATCTTCCGGAGAAACTTCTGTTTTAGGATTAGATATTGGAGTGTATGCTTCGTTAAGAAATAAAATTAGTTTTGGTGCATTTATTAAAAATATTAATAATCCTTATATAGGTAAAGGTTCTTCTTCTTCTCAGTTGCCTCGGAGAATGGATGTAGGTTTTACATATAATCCTTTTGACGGCTTATTTACAACTTTTGCAATTGAAAAAGTTTTAGGTCAAGAACAAAGTTCTTTTAGATTTGGAATACAATATGATGTTATTGAATCTTTAACATTTAGAACTGGAATACAAATGAATCCTAATAGGTTTGGTTTTGGTTTGTCTTATAAGTTTAATAATATTGAAATGTCCTACAGCTTGCTAACCCATCATTTACTATCAGCCTCTAATTTATTATCGATTAAGGTTAACTTTGATAAATAATAAAGTTATAGTATTTCTATTACTTGGTTGTTTTTTTTGTACTGATAAAATAGATATAAATAATACCAGCTATAATGAATTTTCTACTATACCATTGCCACAAGAGAAGATAGATGACCTATGGTCATATATTAATTCTGTTGGAGAAATAAATACTATTTATGATTTACTAAATGCCAAATCACTTAATGCTAAGGACATTAAGAAGCTTAAGAAGTTTATTATAATTAATAAAAGGGAATATAATACTTCTTCAAATTTTTCATATAAAACGGATCAGTGGTTAGCTTCAGAAGGAAGTTCTGAAGGAATAGCAGAATTATGGCTTGATAGATATTATGACCCTCAAAATGTCAATAGCATGAATTATGATGATTTGTCTTCATTACCAAATTTCAGTCCAATGGATGTTGTTGCGGTATTAAAGCAGCAGAAAAGAGGAAAAATATCTGGAACTTTTCAGTTAAAAAATTCACCTGGAATTAGCTATTATGGTTACAAAAACTTGCTAGATTTTATAAAATATTCAGATGTAGATAATAATAAAATAAATATAAGATATACTAGTATGGTGAGATCAATTCCATCTTCTTCAAGTCTTGATGAAGATGAGATTCCGGTAAATTTTTCACAATCTACCAACCCTGAAACATTAGCTAAATTATTAATAGGATATAAAAATTATAATTTTGGTGTTTTAAGGTATAACCAAATAGGACAATCCTCAAATATTTATACAGATAAAGCTTTTTTATCGGTTGAAAAAGTAAACTTTCCATTATTTAGATTAGATAAATTAATTATTGGTAATTTTACAGCGGCATATGGCCAGGGAGTTGTATTTGAATCAACAGACTTTTATCAGCCAAGAAGATCCGGGTATAAGTTTTCTAAAAGACAAACGGGTATTAGTACTGATTTTACCAGATCAACCCAGTTTGTTTTAAGTGGACTAGCAGCTCAACTTTCCACAAGTAAAATTAGATTGTCAATGTTTTTATCAAATGGTATCCCAAAAAATAATAATATGAGAGATGCTGTCATTAATCCAGATGGAAGCTTTTCTTCGTTGATTACAATGAACCCTAGGTTAGGATATGGATATTCTAATAATGGTAAAATTAATGAAAATTTAATTAATTCTGTTGAAGAGTGGACTTACGGAATTAATTTAAGATATGCCCCAAATATAACTACTAATTTTGGTCTTACATTTTATGAAAGTTTATATGATCGAGTTTTAAGTCCTCAAATTATTGAAACTATTATTGGTGGTGACGGAGATACAGATGGGTTGGGTATTGATATATCAGATTATGACGATTATTCTGGAGATGTTTATTATTTGAATTATATGAGTAATTCAGCTGACCCTGAAATAAATGCAATGTATTCATCAGCAGGAAAATCCTCACTGTGGAGTAAAGCTAAATCATTTAGACGTGTTATTGGATACAATTTTAGTAAAGTTATAAAAAATATGGTTATTCAAGGCGAGTTAGGTCAAATGGACACTGATGGAAAAATGCTTGATAATGAACCAAAAGCATATGTTCTAAACAGCTATATGCAATTTAATGCATTTGATTTAATGGTATTATATAGAGACTATGATATTGATTTTGACAATCCATATCAAAGATCTTTTTCTGAATATAAAAGATATAAGTCTACTATATTCGAAGACCCTTACTGGTTAGAAGACCCAATCTATTATAATCTATATTCTTCTAATGCTCAGCCCCAAGCAGAGAGAGGTGTTTACATTCAATCTAGATATCAATTTCATGAAGATTTAGTTGGTGGTATTCAATGGGATTCTTGGGTTAGAAAAGCTGATGAAGCACAGTACTTTAGAATTGTTGGTAAATTAGAGTGGAGGCCTTTGTTTAATTACAGGTTATATTTTCGATATAAATGGCAATCAAGAGGCTCTTTTGATATAGCTCATCCAAGCCCTTATTTTACAAAAGAAGCAAGGATTAGATTTAAGCTTAGATTATCAAATTATAATAGTATGGAATTACTATATTCTTGGAATTACACTACCTTTAGTCCAAGACCAAGATTAACTGGTAGTTCAGATTTATTTGATCAAGAAATGCATGTTGGTGATATTGGTTCACCTGATGGATCAATTGGTTTTTCTTTCGAACATAATTTTGATAAAAGTATGAAATTAAAAGCAGGTTTTGTTTATGCAGAAGGTTTTATGTGGTATATTGAAGATAATGATTTTAGATTATTTGATACCGATAATGGTCTTGTGCATAGTTGGGTATCATTTAACTTTAAACCAAATCCATTATTAGCCGTTAAATTAAAAGTAAGTCATTCGTCTGATCACTACTCAACAACTATTGTTGGTGGTGCATTGAATGATGGGAGTTGGATCGAAAACCCATATGTAATAAATGAAAATTTTAACTATAGGATACAGATAGATTATGCATTATAAAATTTTATATATAGTACTTTATTTTTCCACTATATTTTCTCAATCTTTTTTTAATAGGGTTTTTCCAGATGAATTATATTGTGGTGATGCTAAATCTATGGCGATAGGTAATACTTGCTTATTGACCTCTTCAAGTAGTAGTGTTATTATTTCTAACCCAGCTAAAATATCCTCTTTTAAAGGAAAATATATGATTGATTTAAATATTGATTTTAAATCATTATCAGAGAGGAGAAGCATTGTTTTTAAAGACGAATGGGAAGAAAGTTTAGGTGAAACAGATTATGTGTTTAACCAAAATAATTTATTTAACCATTCATTTGGTTTTTTATTTAATGATTCATTTAAAAATTTAAAATTAGGGGTAGGAGTAATGTCCAAGCCATATTTTTCATTCAATTATAATTATGAGGAAGAGGTTAGAGGAGATTCAAATTTATCTGATGGAGTTATTGGAATAAATGACCCAATAATAGGTTTTCAAACCTACAATACTAGTGGCACAATGCATATAGAATCCTTAGGATTTTCATTTGGATTTAATAATAAACTTAAGAATCTATCTTTTGGCTTAGGTTTAAATAGATTAAAAGATTCTAAAATAAATGATTCTATAAAATTATCAGTTATAGATAGTAATTATGAAGCTACTAATCTTGCAAATATCCAAGATTTCAGTAATTCATATTCAATTTCAGGAGATACTTTTGTAACTGTTGGGTTTGATTTTAATATGTTAAATCAGTTAATTTTTTCATTTTCATTTGAAGAAGATGCCTTCATTTTTAATAATAGTAATAATACAGGATTATCAAATGATTTAATATCAAATTATGTAGGATTACCTCAGTTATTTGATTTTGAAAATGGAGAATTAGTATATTTACCAGATGGCTTTTACTTTAATAAACCTCAAAAAAATAATTTTGGTTTATTATATTCTCCAAAATCAAATACTAATATGATGTTAGTTTTTGAACTTACAAATAAATATTTTGAAAATTACAAGAATGTATCTGGAATAGATTATGATATTAATGATTATAAATTAGGGTTTGAATACTCACCATTAAATAGTTATCCAATTAGAGCAGGTCTTGTTTACAGTGAGTCCCTATTCAACGCTATTTCACCTAAGTCAATTTTAACGTTAGGTACAGCAATTAATTTTTCCAAAGATTTTATAGTAGATATTGCGATGAATTATTCAACATACAACTATAAATACTATGATATATTACCTCTAGAAGATATTTTTGATTATAGCTGTGACGTAATTGATTGTGATACAGTCACAGAGAACAAATTAAGTTTTTTAACAACATTAAAATGGAAATTTTAACATGAAAATAATTTTATTTATAATAATCTTTAATGCGTCATTCATATATGGAAAACTACCTAATGATGTAAGATGGGCAAGAGAATCAAAAGAGTATAAAGCATTGTGTTATCAAGTTTATAATAATGCGACTAATAAATTGAAAAAAAAATTAGTACATAATAACTTTTCATTAAATATTATCGATAATAATTATGCTGTTGTAATGGATTTAGATGAGACAGTTTTAGATAACTCAGATTATCAAGTTATGCTATTTGATAAAAATGAAAAATTTAATCCTAAATCATGGGATGAATGGGTTTTACAAGAGAATGCTAAATTAGTTCCGGGTTCACTTGATTATATTAACTTTTTAAGAGAGAATAACATTCAAATTATTTTCATAAGCAATAGAATGGATAATAGAGTTGAAGAAACAAAAAATAATTTAAAGAAATTAGGTGTTTATTCAGATAGTGATATCTATTTATTAAGGATAGATAAAGCTGATAAGAAAACAATACGAAGATCAGAAATTTTTAATTCCACAGGTAGAATGATTAAGCATGAAAAATTTAAAGTTATACAATATTTAGGAGATGCAATTGGCGATTTTGAAAATCAAAATTTAGATAGATTCGGATTAGATAATTTTATTTTCCCTAACCCAATGTATGGAAAATGGTAAAATTAATTTTAATTAGTTTATTTTTCTCTTTCAGCTTATTGCCTAGAGACTCTTTTATTGATGTAATAACAACAAATGATTTACATGGATTTTTAGGTGAGCAAGATGCTTATTTTATGAATCCAAATTTTCCACCTAAAATTGTTGGAGCTGCGGCACTTTATAAATATGTTAAAGATATTGAAAAAAATATGCCTAATAAATCAGATGATATTTTAATTTTGGACGGAGGTAATTTTTTTCAGGGACATCCTATAGGCTTAATAGACAGTGGAAAGACTGTAATTGAATGGATGAATAAAGTTGGTTATGATGCTATCGTACCAGGTAATAATGATTTTTTATTTGGTCCTCAAAATTTATTAAAGCTATCAGAAATTGCAAACTTTCCATTCCTTGCTTGCAATATTAAACATCAAAAAACAGACGAATTATTATTTGACCCTTATAAAATAATTAACATTAAAGGCTCCAAAGTTGGTATTCTTGGCTTAGCAAATTCAGAAATAAATGAAACAGTTTTGAATAAGAATTTAGAAGGTATTAAAATAGAGGACTCATTAGAAAGCATGAATTTTTGGGTTTCAAAATTAGTTGATAAGGTAGATATCTTAATATTACTAACAAGCTCAGGTGTACCCTGGGATAGAGACAAGGTTTATGAAAAATTTGTTAATGCGATGGAAAAAGATTTATCAGTAGATAAAAGTTTAAATGCTATAGAAATTGGTTATTTTGCTGAAGATATTGATATTATTATTTCTGGAGGAATAAGTAAAGGTTATAGGTCGCCTTGGTATGATAAAAATAGCCATACCTATACTTTTCAAAACTATGGAAATGGAACAAGCTTTGGTCATTTTTATATAGAATTTGATTCTAAAACAAATTTATTTACTGGTTATAAAAGTGCTGTAACCAATAGTATTTCTCAGACTTTATTCATTGATGATTTTTCTTATGACACAGAGATATTTGATTGGTTAAAAGAAAGAAATAGTCTATCCATTAAAGATGTTTATAAGCAGGTTGATTGGTCTTCAGTGATTAATTCTGATAAAGATGATATAACTATTAAGCAAAATAATAATCAATGGGATTTTCCTAATATTAATAATGTAAATGGATTAGATATTATTACATGGAATTGTGAATTTTTTCCAACAAGTGGAGATTCTACAATAAATGCACTTAGTGAGGCTGTATTGGAACTTGACGCTGATATTATTGCTTTTCAAGAAATTAAAAAGAGAAGTTGGTTTAGTAAGTTAATGTCTTATCTTCCTGAATATAATTTTATTATTTCACAACAGTCTTCTTTTATGGACCAGGCAATTATTTACAAAAAAAATCTATTTGATTTAGTTGGAAGAAAAGAACTTTTTGCTGAAAATGATTATTTTTTTGCTGGTCGCCCACCTTTGCAATGTGATCTTTTATTAAAAAGTAACAACCAAAAATTATCAATCATTAACCTGCATATGAAATGTTGTGATTCTGGTTTAAATAGAAGAAAATTAGCTGCAGAACAGTTGTACAATTATTTAAATAATCATTTAAATAAGTCATTATCTAATCAATTTATTGTTCTTGGTGATTGGAATGATGATTTAAAAGATGAACCTGGAGAACATTGTTTTGATTTGTTTTTGAATGACGGTTCAATGTTTTTTCCTACATTAGATATTACTTATGATTTAAAGCAAGCAACATATCCAAAAGAACCATACGTTAGTTTTTTAGATCATATTCTTGTTTCAAATTCTTTAATTAATAACAAGAATTATTTAGTTAAAACATTACCTTTTGATGATTATATGGGTAGTTTTGAAATTTATGAAGAATATATTTCCGACCATATGCCTGTACTACTTTCTATTTATTGATTTATTTATTTTTTTACTATCATAAAATCACTAATTTTAAATATGAAAAAAATAGTTTTAATAATATTTACATTTAGTTTTATTTTTACTCAGGTTGAGCAGCCTTATCCACCTCTGAAATTAGTATCTCTTCCAACAGGGGGTACCCTTCCAAAGGGAACATATACTATTGAAACTTTGTTAATGAATAATGGGGGTGTATTGCCATCTTTTTCATTGGGGATAACAGATAATCTAACATTTGGAGTATCTTTTGGTCTTCAAGAATTCATAGGAATTGGAAGCTTGAAAAAAAATAAATCTTATCCAGAAGTACAGCTTAAATACAGAGTTTATGATGAATCTGAATCAATGCCAGCAGTTTTAATTGGTCTAGATACACAAGGTAAGGGAAGATTTATAGATAGACAAGGCTATAATAGGTATGAATATAAAGCAATGGGAGTGTATTGTGTGCTTAGTCGTAATTATAATTTTTTAGGAAATTTAGGTTTTCATATGGGTTTAAATAAAAATTTATTTGAAAATGATGATAAAGATGATGATGTGAATTTATTTTTTGGTTTTGATAAAGAATTGAATAGAAGCTTTTCAATTTTAGCTGAGTATAATTTGGCAAGAGACGATGATAATACGATAGATGATGAGTCGTTAGTAATAAGAAAAGGAAGAGGCTATCTGAATGCTGGTTTGAGATGGTCAGCAACAACTAATTTAATGTTAGAAGTAAATATTAATGATATAACAAAAAATAATGAGTATAGTTTAAATAATAATGAAGTATATGATTCAATGAATAGGGAAGTAAAAATTATTTATTTTGAAAACTTTTAAACTCCTTATTTTACTAATTGCAAAATAATTCACTCCAGAAGATAATAATAGATAAATCAAAAGAGTTAGGCTTTAATCTTATTGGTTTTTCCCCAGCTACAGGAATAAATACGAAAATCAATCAGTGGGTAGATCTCGGCTTCCATGCTTCTATGAAATGGATGAAGACAAGTTTAGAACAAAGACGAAATATTTTAGAGTATTTTCCTGAAGCAAAAACTGTTATTTCATTTGGATATAATTATTATACAGATAATAATAGAAATAATAATGATTATAAAATTTCAAATTATGCATGGGGAAATGATTATCACGTAGTTCTAAAAGAAAAATTATATGAAATTATTAAAATTATTAATCTTCATAATCAACAATTTAATTACAGAGTATGTGTTGATACTTCTCCAATTATGGAAAAACATTGGGGTCAAAAATCAGGTCTAGGCTGGATTGGAAAACATACTAATTTAATTAATAGTAAAATTGGAACATGGTTTTTCTTATCTGAAATTATTATTGATTTTGAAATGAAATATAATAAGCCTTTTACCTATGATTTATGTGGTACATGCACTAAATGTATAGATGCATGTCCCACTGAGGCGCTCGATGATTATATTTTAGACTCAAATAAATGTATATCATATCTTACTATTGAGCATAGAGATTCAATTCCTGATTCCTCATCTGAGAAACTTAATAATTGGATATATGGATGTGATATTTGCCAAGAAGTGTGTCCTTGGAATATAAAATATGAACAAATAAGTAATGATAATAATTTTAAAAAAAGAAATAAAATTGATATTAAAAATGATGAAGATTGGGAAAATATATCAGTTGAAGAGTATCAAAAGACTTTTAAGAAAAGCCCAATTAAAAGAACAAAATATAGTGGAATTACAAGAAATATTTTAATTAATAAAGAAAATAAAAATATAGAAAGTTAATTGAGGATACTTACTTGTTTTTTTTCTTTTCCTAAGCGATGGAATTTTACCTTGCCATCAATTAGTGCAAATAATGTATCATCTTTACCTTTATTTACATTTTTACCAGGATAAATTTTTGTACCTCTTTGTCTTACAAGAATAGAACCAGCAGTTACAAATTGACCATCAGCACGCTTAACTCCAAGACGTTTTGATTTACTATCTCTTCCATTTTTTGTACTACCCATTCCTTTTTTGTGTGCCATAAATAGATCCTATATTATTTTTTTTTAGTAGCCGTAGTTTTTTTAGCAGCCGTAGTTTTTTTAGCAGCTGTAGTTTTTTTAGCAGCCGTAGTTTTTTTAGCAGCCGTAGTTTTTGCTGCAGATAATTTATCAAATTTTACAACAGTAAATTGATCTCTGTAACCGTTTTTCTTTTGATAACCTTTTCTTCGTTTCTTTTTAAAAACAATCACTTTAGAATCTCTTTCATGAGATACAATTTTTGCTTTAAAATTAATATTTTTTAATACTGGGTTACCATAATGTTTTTTCTTGCCATCATCAAAAAATAGAACATTATCAAAATCTAGTGTTGAACCAATCTTAGAGTCTTTTAGAAAAGGAATTCTTGTGTTTTCCCCTTCTTTTACTAATATTTGGCTACCTTTATAATTAACTATTGCGTACATATTTCCTCATTTTAAGCTTGATAATATATCTATATGGATAGTTACAAAACAAGTTAAACTTCATTTGTCACATCCTTTTTTCTTTTTTTAGAGAATACTCTAAAATCGTTAGAATTTAATGAATTATCAATTTTCAGTTCAATCCATATCCAATTTTTAAAAATCAATGTATTAATAATTTTCTTTTTATTATTATTAATGTAATTATACATACCGTCGTTAACATATGTAATTAATCGCTTATCATTATGTTTTGCTTTAAATCGTTTAATCCAATTTTCAATTTTTGTCATTGAAAAATCATAGGATTCAACTCTACCTAATCCTTTGCAATTTTTACATTCATGTGTTAAAGAATATAGTAAGCTTAATCCGATTCTTTGTCTAGTCATTTGGAGAAGACCATATTCAGAGAATTCTGATATTGAGACCTTTGCTCTATCTTTTATCAAATTCCTTTTAATTTCGTCATAAACTTTTTTTCTATTTTTAGTATTTGCAAGATCAATAAAATCTATAACAACCAGACCTCCTATATCTCTAATCCTCAGCTGTTTAACTATCTCTTTAGCTGATTCTAGGTTTATTGCTAACGAATTTTCTTCATGAGATTTTTTTCCAACAAATCTTCCACTATTAACATCGATTACTACCATGGCTTCAGTATGATCAATAATTAGATAAGCACCACTTTTGAGCCAAACTTTATTTTTTAGTGATTTTGAAATTTGATTCTCAATGTTATGATTATCAAATATTGGAATTCTCTTATTATAAAATTGTATATTTTTAATTTTATCGGGATTTAACCCTTTTATACTTTTATATACTTTTTTATGAATTGACTTGTTATCAATATATATATTATTTATTGATTCCGTAAATAAATCTCTTGATATAATTTTTGAAAAATTATAATCATTATATATCTCTTGGCATGAATCACTGGTTTTAAACTGAGTATTAATATTTTTCCATTCAGATTTAAGTTCATAGTAGTCATTTTTTATGATTTTTTCATCTTTCAATGAACTTATTGTACGAACTATTATTCCGAAGTCTTTTTCTTTAAAGCTACCGATTACATTTTTTAATCTTTTTCTTTCATATTTATCGTTTATTTTTTTTGATATTCCAATATAGTTTTGATTTGGTACCAAAACTATTAGATTTCCAGCCAATGAAATATCCATGGTAACTCTAGGGCCTTTTCCTAGAAAAGGTTCTTTAATAACTTGAACCATTACCTCATCACCTATTTCTAAATTTGTTTGTTTATCTTTATTAGACTTTTTATCACCTTCAATTTCAAATGAGACATTATTTAGACTATTAATACCACTAATCTCAGTAAATGGTAAAAATGCATTTATATTATATCCAATATCAACAAAAGCAGCCTGCATTCCTGGCAGCACATTTTGAACTTTACCTTTATATATATTGCCAACCATTTTTTTATGATCAGGAAAATCTATATAAAGGTCAGTTAATACTTTATTTTCAAGTATTGCTGCTCTTGAGCTACCTATAGTTGAATTAATATAGATTTCTCTATTAATTTTCATATAGACGTACCTCTCTTATTTATTTAAGTGAGATAAATATTGATTTGAGAATTTTATTAGAGGGAATTAAAAGTATAAAAAAATTATAAATAATTAAAATTATTTATATAAAAAATAATTTATAAGTAAAAAAAATAATTTAATTCCAAAGATTCAAATAATAAATATTTACATCACAATCAAATTTAATACTAATAAATTATATAATTTATATATTTGTTGATTTTTTCTTTAACCTTAAATTAGAGCTTGTTAATTATCATAAATAAAGGCGTGTATAAATTACATATTAATTAATGGATGATTTAAAAAAAAATATTATTGAGGAATTAAAAAAAATAAAATACCCAGAGTTTAATAGAGATATAATTTCTTTTGGTATTTTAAAAGATATAGTAATTGATGAAAATAATATTAAAGTATTATTAAACCTAAAGACAAATAATGATGATCATAAAAAGATAATCCAAGAAGATATAGTTAATCTTTTAAGTAAAAATTATGATTTCCTGAGCATTACCGTTGATTTTATTAAAGAACTTGAAGAATCTAGTAACAATAGCTTAGATAGTGTTAAAAATATAATTGCTATAGGAAGTTGCAAAGGAGGAGTAGGTAAGTCAACTGTAGCATTAAATCTAGCATGCCAATTATCAAAAAAATATAAAGTAGGTCTGCTAGATTTAGATATTTACGGACCAAGTTTGCCAACCATGATTAAAAATTATGAACAACCAGAATTAATTGACAATAAATTAATTCCCTTTAAAAAGTATGGTATGGAATTTATGTCTTTTGGATTTATTAACAATGATAATAAATCTACAATATGGAGAGGTCCTATGGTAGCAAGAATGACTCAACAGTTCTTTGATAATGTAAATTGGGGAGACTTAGACTTTTTATTTATTGATTTGCCTCCTGGTACAGGAGATATACAATTAACTCTAGTCCAAAAAATTGCATTAAGTGGAGCTATAATTGTTACTACACCTCAAGATTTATCATTAATTGATGTAGAAAAAGGTTCAGATATGTTTAGAAAAGTTAATGTTCCTATTTTAGGTGTTGTGGAAAATATGTCAAACTATTGTGTTAAAGGAAAAATATCTGGTATTGGTAATTATAAAGATATTAAGCTGTTGTTAGAGAAAGAAAAAATTGATATCAATAGCAATGGTGATTTTGAAATATCTTTTAATATTTTCAGTGGATTAGGGGGATCAAAAGAAAGTGATAGGTTAGATGTTCCTTTTCTTGGAAAGTTAAATATAGATTCACATTTATCATCTTGTGCTGATA
>CBFHVR010000051.1:0-16322 GCA_965659495.1 uncultured bacterium | reverse complement strand
GCATAATTCGCATCAGATAATGCTTTCTCAAACATTCCTAACTTTGAATATGTAATGGCAAGATTATAATGAGTTTGAGCTAAAAGCTTAATATCATCGTAAGATTTATTGTTTTGAGACATATAATAAAATTTTGATTTATTAAATTCTAGAATGGCTTCATTATACATTTTCCAATCATAATAATGAATCCCCCTCTCCATTGATAATTCTCCATCACTTTTACATGAAAATAAAACTAAAACTAGAGTAATATATAGATATCGGAACATTATTATAAATTAAACATTTTCTATTATTAAAATCTATTATAATTCTTTAACAACTGTTCTAACGCCATCTAATAAGTTGTTAACTTGCATTTCGTTAATTGTTAAAGCTGGTGCTAATCTTATTGTTGTATGGTGAGTTTCTTTAGCATATATACCCTGATTTAATAGTGCTACTGAAATATGATGACCATCTAAATGTGGTTCATCAAACATTTCAAATGCAGTTAATAAACCTTTTCCTCTTACTTCTTTAATTTTATCAGGAAAATCATTTTTGATAACATTAAGACCATCCATTAACTGTTTACCCTTAACTAAAGCATTATCAGCTAAATTTTCTTCTACTAATGCTTTAATAGCATAAATTCCTACTACAGAGGCCAATGGATAACCGCCAAATGTTGAACCCTCAGAACCTGGTGTTAGTGTTCCTATCACATCGTCTCGACCGGCAACAAAAGATATGGGTAGAATCCCACCTCCAGCTGCTTTACCACAACCCATTAAATCCGGCTTCACATCATATAGTTGATGTGCAAAATTTTTACCTGTTCTACCATATCCCGTTTGCACTTCATCAAAGGCCAGTAAAATATTATGTTTTTTACATAATTTTGAAACTGCTGGCCAATAATGGTCATCCGGTACGATGACACCCGCTTCACCCTGAATTGGCTCTACAGAATATGCAGCAATATAATCTCCTTTTTTATCAAAAAGTTCTTCTAAAGCATCTATGTTATTAAAGGGAACAAGCTCTATACCTGGTACAAAAGGACCAAATGATTTTCTTGCATCTGGATCATCTGACATTGAAACGGCTGAAACTGACCTACCATGAAAGTTGCCTGTTGCACCTACAATAATGGCTTTGTCTTGAGGTATTTTTTTAACATCATAACCCCAGCGCCTACACAATTTAAATGTTAATTCCCATGATTCAACACCTGCAACTTTTGGTACAACTCGATCCATTTTAGTAAATGACGAGACAGCCAGTAAAAAAGCACTCATATATTTATGACGAATGGAGCGTGGTACTGTTGGTAGTTTTTCTTCGGATAAATGGTGTATCACAGCATCAACAATGGTTTGATTTAATTGCCCCTGATTAACCGCAGAATAACAGCATAAGCCATCAAGTAATTCCGATTCTATATATTTTTCAATATTTGTTAATCCAGGTTTTCTACATATCAATGTTGATGAATCTTTGACATGTGATACTACAACATTTTCTAAAGGGCTATAATTATTTCCACCATGTTTTTTTTCAATATTTTCATGATCCTCAGGAGATAAATCTCCAATTTTGATATTATTAATTGTAAGATTATCACCATAACCATTAATACTGACCGTATTATTCTTCATTATTTTTCCTTTTTTTAATTAATTTAGATATCAAAAAAGCTATCTCTAAACTTTGTTCATTGTTTAGCCTTGGATCACAAGCTGTTTCATAGCGTACATCTAAATCTTTGTCTTGGATATCATTAATTCCACCTAAGCATTCTGTAACATTTTCACCTGTAAGCTCGATATGTACACCTCCTGGAATGGTTTTTTCTGTATTATGAATATTAAAAAAAGATTCTAATTCATTAATAATTGTTTTGAAGTTCCTTGTCTTATATCCATTATGTGATTTAATTGTATTTCCATGCATAGGATCACAAAACCAGATTATTTCATGACCATAATATTTAACTTTTTTTATAATCTTTGGAAGAATTTTTTCAATATTTTGTTCACCTAATCGAACAATGAAAACTAACTTGCCTTTTTCATTGCTAGGATTAACCTTAGAGCAAATTTTCGTAATATCATCCATCTTAATTTGAGGACCAATTTTTATACCAATTGGATTATCTAACTTAGAAACAAATTCTAAATGTTCACCATCAATTAATCTTGTTCTATCACCAATCCATACCATGTGACTAGAGCAACAGAATTGATGACTTCCAAACTTCTTGCAAAATAGTTTTTCATAATCTAAAACAAGGGATTCGTGTGATGTATATAAATTATTCATATAATTATCTTTATTTTTTATATCCGATGATGCCATAACAAAATCTAGTGCACCTTCAATTTCTTTGACAATTTTATTATATTTAATTCCAAGCTTGGATTTATTAATTAAATCTCTATTCCATAATGATATATTCTCAATTTTTGTGAAACCTGTCATAATTAAAGTTCTAATCAGATTCATGGTAGCTGCAGAATGATGATAAGCTTTAATAAGATTGTCGGGATTAGGTATTCTTTTAGAAGTATTAAAGTCAATAGAATTAATTCCATCGCCTTGATATGCAGGTAAAACGATATCTTCTCTTGTTTCGAACAAAGAAGATCGAGGCTTAAAATATTGCCCAGCAATACGTCCAATATTAATAACTTTCATACTAGATGTAAATTCAATAATCGCAGACATTTGCAATAAAATTTTAAGTTTACTTTTGATTAAACTAGTATTAAAATCTTTGAATGTTTCTGCGCAATCGCCACCCTGTATCACAAACTGATTACCAATTCCAACTTGTTTTAGTTTGTTTTTTAAAGTAACAATTTCATCAGGATAAACCAGCAGAGGATATTCGTTAATTTTACTAATTATTTTTTTATAATAATTTAAATCTGGCCAAGCAGGTGAATGTATTCTTTTATCTATCATTTTAAATAATTTTTTAAAAAACTACCCGTGTAAGAATTTGAAAAATGCGTTAATTGTTCTGGATTTCCTTCTGCAATTATCTGTCCTCCATTAGATCCTCCTTCAGGACCTAAATCAATTATCCAATCTGCTGTTTTAATAACATCTAAGTTATGCTCGATAACAATCACTGTATTCCCTTTATCAGTCAAATTATGTAATACAGTTAATAATAGCTGTATATCTTGAAAATGTAACCCCGTTGTTGGCTCATCTAAAATATAGATTGTCTTTCCTGTATTAACTTTTGATAGTTCTTTCGATAATTTTATTCTTTGAGACTCGCCTCCAGATAAACTAGTTGCTTGTTGTCCTAATTTTATATAACCAAGACCAACATTGAGCAATGCGTTTAATTTTCTTAAGATAGTTCTATGATTTTTATAAAACTGAGCAGCTTCTTCAACAGACATCTCTAAAATTTCATTAACATTTTTACCATTATATTTTATTTGTAAGGTCTCTCTGTTAAATCTCTTGCCATCACATTGGTCACATTTAATGTACATGTCAGGTAGAAAATGCATTTCAACTTTTACAAGGCCCATTCCTTGACATGCCTCGCATCTTCCACCCTTAACATTAAAAGAAAATCTACCTGCTTTATAACCTCTTATTTTGGATTCAGAAACATTGGATAACAACTCTCTTATTTCACCAAAAACGCCTGTATATGTTGCGGGATTTGAACGCGGTGTTTTTCCTATAGGCATTTGATTAATATCAATAACCTTATCTAAGTATGATAAACCTTCAATAGTACTATATTTTAATGGTTTAATATTACTAGAAAAATATTGTTTAGCTAGACAAGGGTATAGTGTTTGGTTAATTAGGGATGATTTACCCGACCCCGAGACTCCCGTAACACAAATAAATTTATTCAAAGGAATTTTGACATTAATATTTTTTAAATTATTTCCTCTAGCGGCTTTTAATGTGATAAATTTATTATTTCCACGCTTGCTCTTTTTGGTAATACTAATTTGTTTCTTATTTGATAAATAACGACCTGTGATAGATTCTTTATTTTTAATTATATTTTTATATGTACCTTCATAAGCAATCTCTCCACCGTGAACGCCGGCACCAGGACCTAAATCTACAATCCAGTCAGCTTCTTTCATGGTTTCAGCATCATGCTCTACAACTATAACAGTATTACCTAAGTTTTTTAAATGAATTAATGTTTTGATAAGCTTATCATTATCTCTGGGGTGCAAACCAATAGATGGTTCATCAAGAATATACATTACACCCATTAATTTTGAGCCTATTTGAGTTGCTAGTCTAATTCTCTGTGATTCACCTCCAGAGAGTGTTGTAGCACTTCTATCAAGAGTCAGATATCCCAAGCCGACATCATTCAAAAAATCTAATCTTGATAAAATTTCTGAAATAATACTTTTTGATATTTGTTGATCTTGACTTTTTAATGATAAGCTTTTTAAAAATTGAATTAAGTCTTCAATTGATAATTCGCATGTAGAGCTTATGTTTTTTTTATTAATTAAAACTGATAAATTTTTTAATTGTAATCTTTGACCATTGCATTTTTGACAGTCTTGTTTGGTCATGAATTTTTCAATCCAATCTCTTATGTATCCTGATTGAGTTTGTAAATATCTTCGATGTAAATGTGGAATTACCCCCTCAAAAATAACATCTACCTCTCCTTTGAATTTAATCTTTTTACGTTTAGATTTTATTTTTGTACCATATAAAATAATATTTTTTGCTTCATTGGGAATAATTTTCCATGGATCGTTAATATTAAAATGAAACTGCTTACAAAGATCATATATCGATTGATTGAACCAGGTATTCCATGGTGGCTCACCTAATGGTTTAATACAACCTGCATTAATACTTAAATGAATATCTTCAACAATTCTATCAGGATCTATTAATAAATTTGTGCCAAGACCATCACAGTTTTCACAAGCTCCTTCAGGAGAATTAAAAGAAAAATGACGAGGTTCTAGTTCATCAAAATTAAGATTACAATTAACGCATGCTAAATTTGCATTATAATAAAATTCTTTATTATCTATTGTTAAAATTTTAACAGAACCGTTACTAATTTTTAATGCCAATTCAATTGCGCTAGTTAACCTTTCAATAACATCGTTAGAATTTGATAATCTGTCAATCATTAAATCAATTGTATGTTTTTTATTTTTATTTAACTCTGGAAATTTATTTAAATCAATATTTTCATTGTTAATCCTACATCTCATAAAGCCTTCTTTAAAAAAATTACTTAATAAATCTTTATGGGTACCTTTTTGCATTTTGATCACAGGCGCAAAAACAATGAATTTCATATCTTTAGGTAATAATAAAATATTATCTACAATTTGCTGTACGGTTTGTTTGGAAATTGTTTTATTACATTTTGGACAATATTGAATACCTATTCTTGCATATAATAAACGTAAATAATCATAAATTTCTGTTACAGTACCTACGGTAGACCTTGGGTTTCTGCTTTTTGATTTTTGCTCGATAGAAATAGCAGGAGAAAGCCCCTCAATCTGATCTACATCAGGTTTACCCATAATACCTAAAAATTGTCGGGCATAAGAAGATAAAGATTCAACGTATCTGCGTTGCCCCTCTGCGTATAGTGTATCAAAAGCTAAAGACGACTTTCCTGATCCTGATAAACCAGTAATAACAATAAATTTATTTCGAGGAATTTGAAGGCTAATATTTTTTAAATTATTAGTTCTAGCACCCTTAATGCTGATAGTATTTTTCATAAATTTTTTATTTCCATGAACCTTTAAACTACATTAAAATTTTTCCAATACAAACTCTTCTCAAATAAAAAAATATCATGTAATTTTAGTATATGAAAAAATATAAAAAACTATTTCTTATATTTGTTACTATTTTAACCTGCGTACTCTTTGTCTCCTTTAGCAATAGTAATACTTTGGCAAAACTAAAAAGTCTGTCTTATATTATTAGACTAGTGGAAAATTATTATGTTGATGAAGTTGATATGGGAGATATTTTAGATGGCGCTATACATGGTTTTTTAGATGAGCTAGATCCTCATTCATCTTATATTAATAGTAAAGATTTTCAATATATGCAAGAAAGTCTTCAAGGGGAATTTGAAGGTATTGGTATTGAGTTTGCTATTCTAGATGGTTATATTACTGTTATTTCACCGATTCCGGGAACACCATCTGACAAGGCTGGTCTTATAGGAGGTGATAAAATTATTAAAATTAATAATGAATCAGCTTATAAAATTACTCAAGATGAAGTTTTTAAAAAATTACGCGGGGAACGGGGCTCTGCTGTAGACATCACAATTCAAAGAATTGGCTTAGATGAAACTATAGCGGTGACATTAGTTCGAGATAAAATTCCAATCTATAGTGTCCTAGCATCGTTTTTATATAATGAAAGTACAGGATACATTAAAGTTAACAGATTTGCTCAGCAAACGTTTGATGAGGTAAAGGAAGCCTATGATAAACTGGAAAAATCTGGTATGGAAAATCTAATATTAGATTTACGTAATAATGGTGGTGGTCTTATGGATCAAGCAATTTCAATATTAGATATGTTTGTTAATTCTAATGATACAATATTATACACAAAAGGAAGAATACAAAATGCAAATGAAATCTTTTATGCAAAGAAAAGCTTTTCAGATAAAAAAATTCCAATAATAGTGTTAATTAATAGATCATCAGCTAGTGCAAGTGAAATTGTATCTGGCGCATTTCAAGATCTTGATAGGGGATTGGTCGTTGGAGAAACAAGTTTTGGCAAGGGGCTAGTACAAAAACAATTTACTCTAGATGATGGCTCAGCTGTAAGAATCACTGTAGCAAAATATTATACTCCTTCAGGAAGATTAATTCAGCGTGAATTTGAAAACGGAATAGACGAATATTATAATAACTTATTAAGTGATAACAGAGAAGCTACAGATTCATTATTAGCAAAAAAACCAGTATTTAAAACAAAAAAGGGTAGAGATGTATATGGCGGTGGTGGCATTACACCTGATATTTATAGTATACAAAAAACAGATTTCAGCAATTCTACTCAAAAACTTTTAACTCATCCTAGTCGATTAATATTTAAGTATGCTACAAAAATTGATGTTGATTTTAAAAAATTCAAAAAAAAATCATTTAAGACTTTTGACTCATTTATCAAGAAGAATAAAGGTTCTATAATAGCTTCTAAACAATTCATAGAATGGACATTAAAAGAAGATGACTCTTTGGATTTAATAGAGGACGAAATAAATCAAGATTGGCTTTATATTGAAAATCGTATATTAGCAGAAATAGCAAATTCATTTTGGGATAAAAATGATTATTATCATATTTTATTAAACGAAGATAATCAATTTTCAACTGCATTAGACAATATGGATAAAGCAAAATTACTGGTAGATTAATTTTCTTTTGTGATTTGATAAAAAATCCATAAGATTTAACTTGAAGTTTTAGGGAAAAATTAATAAGAAAGGATTGATATGGTTCAATTATTTGTTGATGGGGGTGGTTTTATGTGGCCAATCCTATTTATATTCATAATAGGTTTTGTTTTTGTTGGGGAACGATTATACCATTTAATTAAAGGCTTAGCTTCCGACGAGGATTTTGCAATGAATGTTTCTGATACATTGTCAAAATCTGGCGTTGATGCAGCTAAAAATTTATGCACAGAGAGTGTTGGTCCTGTGGCAAACTTGTGTGGAGCAGCATTAGAAAAAGCGAATGATGGGGAGCAAGCTATGGAAAAAGCTCTTGATCAATCAGGTGCAATCGAAATGGCATCCATGGAAAAAAATATGACGTGGATATCTTTATGTATCGCTACAGCACCTATGCTAGGGTTCTTAGGTACTGTATGGGGTATGATTCAAGCATTTAATGATATTAAAATGGCTAATGATATTTCTCCCGCCGTTGTTGCTGGGGGTATCTCTGTAGCTTTATTAACCACTGCTTTTGGTTTAGTTGTAGCTGTAATTTTACAGATATTACAAAATGCTGTTATGTATATAATAGATAATCAGATTGTAGTCTTGCAAAAAAGCACTACAATGCTATTAAATTCTGCACCCAAGAAGAAATAAACTATGCTTAATAAGCCCAGAAGACAAGAAATGCAAGAAATAAATTCGTCATCCATGTCGGATATCGCGTTCTTATTATTGGTGTTTTTTTTAGTAACAACAACCATTTCTATGGATAAGGGCATAAGTCTAATTTTACCTGCAGAGGGAAATGAACTAGAAGTAAATAGAAAAAATATAATCAGTATTTTAGTTAATGATAAGGGAAAAGTTTTAATGGATGATAATCCAACAAAAATCAATCAAATTAAAAACAAAGCTTCAAAAAAAATATCATCAAACCCAAACATCATTTTTTCTATTACCACACATAAAAATACTAATTATGATGATTATATTTTGGTGTTAGACCAATTAAAACAAGCTAATGCAAGTAAAATATCAATCGCAAATCCTCCGAGCTTTTAAATAATGAAATTAAATCGAAAAAATAAACAAAAAAGCGAAATTTCAACTTCATCTCTTCCTGACATTATATTTATGTTATTAATATTTTTTATGGTAACAACAGTAATGCGTGAATTTGAAGGTCTAGATATTGTTTTGCCAAGAGCCGAAAAAATAGAAAAACTCGAAAGCAAACGACATACTGTTCATATGTGGATTACAAAAGATGGTCTTATATCTGTTAATGATCGCATTGTTGATATCAAAAATCTTGGGAATGTAATGGCAAATAAAATAGCACAGGACCCCAAGATAACTATTTCATTAAAATCTGATGATAAAAGCAGAATGCAATTAATTACAGAAGTTCATACTCAGCTGAGAAATGCTCAAGCATTAAAATTAAACTATTCGACTTTAACTAAAAGCAATAATTAATTATGAGAGTAGATCCATTATTAAAAAATTATCCTATTCGAATTAGAGAAGTAACGGTAGGTGTAATATTATCTATTTCATTCTTGTTTTATTTATTTCCTAGGTTTTTAGGCGAGGCAGAAAAAATTACGACCACATTTCAAGAGGAAATTGAAACATTTGATATTCCTCAAACAGAGCAAATGAAAATTCCTGAGCCACCTGCAAGGCCTTCTGTTCCCATTGCTTCTGAAGATGAATTTTTTGATGAAGATATAACAATTGAAGATACTGATTTAGAAGACTTTGAAGATTGGGTAGCACCAGATGACGAAGGGCCTGAAGATAAGTTTATACCATACGACCAGCCTCCTAGACCTAAGATTCCACTTGGAGAATTAATTATTTATCCAGAGTTGGCAAGAGAGGCGGGCATTGAAGGAAAGATTTTTGTACGTGCCTTTATTAATACAAAAGGTATGGTAACAGCGGCTAAAATTGTTAAAGGTTTACCTAATACCGGTTTAGACGAAGCAGCTATTCAAGCTATAAAAAAATCAAGGTGGTATCCCGCGCGACAAAGAGATAAAAAAGTTGGTATTTGGCTAACTATACCAATTGATTTTTCTCTAACTAATTAATTTTTTAAAGTAATTTTGCTTATACAAATAATATATTGGTAATATCCCAACACTATTAATAATTAAAATTAAAATAAAATAATTTTTATGCGAATTTCTTGCAGCAATCCATAAAGCCTTGGCTTTCCAGTAAATTTCCCATACTAATAATAGTAATAGAATTAAAAGCATTGTGAAACTACGATAATAAATTTTTAATGTATGATTGATTTAGTTTAATAATATTATCAACTGAAATTTCTTTAGGACATTCAACTTCGCATGCTCCAGTGTTGGTACACGCACCAAACCCTTCTTCATCCATTGCAAGAACCATATTGTTTACCCTGGAAGAATGTTCAACTTGACCTTGAGGTAATTGTGAATATTGATTAATTTTAGCACTAACAAATAGCATTGCTGATGCATTTTTACAAGAAGCAACACATGCACCACATCCAATACATGTTGCTGAATCAAAAGCTTCATCTGCGTTATCTTTAAATATAGGTATAGCATTTGCATCAGGAGCACCTCCGGTTTTTACAGAGATGTAGCCTCCTGCCTGCATAATCGTATCAAATGATTTTCTATTAACCACTAAATCCTTAATAATTGGGAAACTTTTTGCACGAAATGGTTCTATAATAATTTCATCGCCATCATTAAATGACCTCATATGAACCTGACAAGTTGTTACGCCTTTTAATGGACCGTGAGGTTTTCCGTTTATGGTTACACCACATGTACCGCATATTCCCTCTCTGCAGTCATGATCAAACGCAATGGGTTCTTCATCTTTTGAAATTAAATTATTATTTAATAAGTCTAACATTTCTAAAAAGGACATATCTTCTGATATATTATCTAGGGTATAATTCTTAAATGACCCCTTAGATTCACTGTTAACTTGGCGCCATATTTTTAATTTTATTTTCATTATTTATAGCTCCTGGTAGATAATTTTACATTTTCAAACTCTAGCTTTTCCTTGTTTAATTTTGGCTTATCAAGATTGTATTCCCATGCAGCCACATAACTATAGTCCTTGTCGTTTCTTTTAGCTTCATTTTCTTCTGTTTGATGTTCTTCTCTAAAATGACCGCCGCAAGATTCCTCACGATTCAAAGCATCCAAAGCCATTAATTCCCCCAATTCAATAAAATCAATTAATCTACCAGCTTTTTCAAGCTCTGTATTTAAATGGTTTGATTTTCCAGTAATATTTAAATCATTCCAAAACTTATCTTTTAATTTTGGCAATTCATTAATTGTTTTTTCTAAATCGTTTTTATTCCTTGACATTCCAACATTATTCCATATGATTTTACCTAGCTCTTTATGTAAATCATCAACAGTATACTTCCCTTTTACTGATAACATATTATCAATATTTTCAATGCATTTATTTTTTTGTAATGCATAGTTTTTATGATTAATATCTAATTCCGAATTTGTTTTAGATAAATAATTTCCTATTGTATAAGGTAAAATAAAATACCCGTCAGCTAAACCCTGCATTAATGCACTAGCTCCTAATCTATTTGCTCCGTGATCAGAAAAATTTGCCTCTCCTAATACGTGTAAGCCAGGAATGGTGCTCATCAAGTTATAATCAACCCATAATCCTCCCATTGTATAGTGAACTGCAGGATATATTTTCATAGGAGTTTGGTATGGATTTTCTCCTGTGATTTGTTTGTACATATCAAATAGATTACCATATTTTTCAGACACCCATTTTTGGCCTTTATCATTTATACAATCTTCAAAATCTAAATAAACTGCAAGCTTTGTAGAACCCACGCCCTTGCCTTCATCACACATTTCTTTTGCCCTTCTCGATGCAACGTCCCTGGGTACCAAATTTCCAAATGATGGATATAATCTCTCTAAATAGTAATCTCTCTCATCTTGCGGAATATCGCTTGGAGTTCTATCATCATTTTTCTTTTTGGGAACCCAAACTCTACCATCATTTCTTAAGCTCTCACTCATCAAGGTTAATTTGGATTGATGGCCACTGCTAACTGGTATACATGTTGGGTGAATTTGAGTAAATGAAGGATTAGCAAAAAAAGCACCGTGCTTATATGCCCTCCAGGATGCTGTAACATTGCTTGCCATCGCATTTGTTGATAAATAAAAAACGTTTCCATATCCACCTGTTGCTAACACAACTGCATTAGCAGCATAAGTAGAGATTTCTCCTGTTACTAAGTCTCTAGCAACAATACCCTTTGCATGATTATCGATTGTAACTAGATCAAGCATTTCAGTCCTAGGAAAAAACTTTACATTACCTTTATTCATTTGTCTCATCAAAGCTGAATATGCACCTAGCAATAATTGCTGTCCTGTTTGTCCCCTTGCATAAAAAGTTCTAGATACTTGAGCTCCTCCAAACGATCTATTTGAAAGATGTCCACCATACTCTCTTGCAAAGGGAACGCCTTGCGCTACGCATTGATCTATAATATTACTGCTAATTTCAGCTAAACGATAAACGTTTGCTTCTCGAGACCTATAATCACCACCTTTTATTGTATCATAAAATAGCCTGTAAATACTATCTCCATCATTTTGATAGTTTTTCGCTGCGTTAATACCACCCTGAGCTGCAATACTGTGCGCCCTTCTTGGTGATTCATGATAAGAAAATGCTAAAACATTATATCCAAGTTCAGCCATTGATGCAGCAGCTGAAGCTCCGGCTAAACCGGTACCAACAACAATCACTGTATATTTCTTTTTATTTGATGGATTCACTAAGTTTAAATCAAATTTATGATTTGACCATTTTTTACTTAGATCACCACTGGGAATTTGAGAGTCTAATATCATCGGATATATCCTATTTGAATTAATATAATAATTAATATAAAGCCAAGTGGAATTATAGCCCAAAAAAGAAAGCCAATACTATGCAATACAACACTTATCCCCTTATTTAAAAATCCTAATGTTTTTAAAGCAGATTGAAATCCATGTCTAAGGTGCGATCCTATTAATATAATTGAAATAATATAAAAAATTGCAGTTGGTAGGTGGTTTAAATAACCAATTTCTGAACGCAATATAACATCATAATAAGATTCATCAATATGCAGAGAAGGGTTTTGGTATGTCCACCACATATAAGATAAGTGGATGATAATAAAAGATAAAATTATAGTTCCACTAATTGCCATCGTTCGAGAATTAGTACTACTAGACTTACTATCTAATGACTGGTACTCGCGACCCTTTGATTTTTTATTTAAAAAAGTTAATTGGATAGCATTAACAACATGTAGTAAAATTATTATTACTAGGCCTACCTCCATAACTCTGATTATCGGCTTAATACTTTCTAAAAAGTATACCATACTATTAAATTCTTCTGGTCCAATAATTAATACTAAATTATTCATTAAATGAAAAAATAAAAAGATAGACAAGAATAGTCCCGAAAGTGCGACTTGTATTTTTTTACCGATAGATGAAAATAATAACTTCATATTAATTTAAAATGGAATTTCATCCTCATTATTCGAGACTGCTGGCTCACTACTGCTTGCCTCCGCTGATACTGCTCCACTGCTAGAAGATTCTTCCTTAGTTGATTGTGGAGGACTAGACATAGTATCATTAAAATCGCCACTATACGCATTGAGTGCTAACTGGTTTAACTGATCACGCAGTTCTTTTTCAACCCAAACGGTATCAAACCACTCATCTTCACCTTGTTGATTCTTTCCTTTTTGGCTTGGCATAGAAACAAACAAACCATTAATTCCTTCCATAATTTTAAATCCCTTAACAACTAACCCTTCTTGGGTTCTTATATCAAAAAAGGCTCTCGCTTTTCCCCAAGATCCTTTGTTCATTCTTTCAATTTTCATAATCATTTACTTTCGTTTAACATTAAATTTTTCATCTAAAATTAATGCTATTAGAAATGATTTGCAATAAGCATAAAATATTTTATTAATTAAAAGAATATTTATACTTAAATTTCTTTTAATCCCATGAAAAAATATATTTATTTATTTGGCAAAAACATAAATGAAGGCGATGCTTCACAAATTGATATCTTAGGTGGCAAGGGTGCAAATCTAGCTGAAATGTCTAGCTTAAATATACCAGTGCCTCCAGGGTTTACGATTACGACACATATTTGCAATGCATTTTTGGAAAAACAATCTCTTAATAAAACAACTAAAAATAATATTTTTCAATCTTTGAAAATTGTTGAAAAAGCTATGTCCAGGGGGTTTGGTGATATCAAAAACCCTCTATTATTATCCGTTCGATCTGGGGCTAAAATATCAATGCCTGGAATGATGGAAACCGTATTAAATATTGGACTAACAAGCAGAACTATACCTGCACTAATAGAAAAAACTAAAAACCCTCGCTTTGTTTATGATTCTTATAGAAGATTAATTATGATGTATTCTGATGTCGTAATGGAAAAAGCAGAACAAAAAAATCATATCCAAATCAGGACAAAGCTAGAAAATATTCTAGAGGAATATAAAAAAAACCGTACAATCTCACATGATCATGACCTAACTTCAAATGATCTACAATATTTAATTACAAAATTCAAGGCTGAAATTAAAAAGCATTTTAAGGTTGACTTTCCCAACTCATGTACTGAGCAACTATTTGGTGCAATAGAAGCTGTATTTAAATCGTGGAATGGAAAAAGAGCTGTTCAATATAGAAACATTGAAAATATACCACATAATTGGGGAACAGCGGTGAATGTTCAGGCAATGGTATTTGGTAATTTAGGAGACACTTCGGCTACTGGGGTAGCTTTTACAAGAAATCCATCAAATGGTAATAGCAATATTTATGGTGAATGGTTAAAAAATGCTCAAGGTGAAGATGTGGTGGCAGGTATTAGAACTCCTAAACCTATCAATGAGTCTAGCAAAACAATTCAAACCAAGCATAGTCAAACACTTCAGAAAACCTGGCCCGGCATTTATCAACAATTAATCAAAATTAAAAAAACACTTGAAAAACATTACAAGGATATGCAGGATATTGAATTTACTATTGAATCTGGCAATCTTTGGATGCTTCAAACTAGAAAAGGAAAAAGAACTGGTGAAGCAGCAATTAAAATTGCTGTTGAAATGAATGATGAAAAGCTTATTACTCAAAGAGAAGTTATAGATAGAATTATATCAAAAAATTTAGATGAAATAATGCATCCCAAAGTTGATCCTGAAGATGAAAAAAAATATATACCTATAGAATCTGGCTTACCTGCTAGTCCTGGGGGCGCATCTGGGCAAATTGTATTCACTGCCTCAGATGCTGAAAAATGGCACAAAAAAAACAAACAAGTATTATTAGTCAGGCATGAAACGTCACCAGAAGATGTACAGGGCATGCATGTATCCCAAGGAATTATCACAGCTAAAGGAGGGATGACATCACATGCGGCGCTGGTTGCAAGAGGTTGGGGTAAAGCTTGTATTGTCGGTTGTTCTAATTTAAATATTGATTTAAAACGTAAAACTGCTAAGATTAATAACGTCACCTACAAAGAAGGTTCATGGCTCACGATTAACAGCACTGAGGGTTTTGTTTATGATAAAAAACTGAATTTGGTTAAGTCAAACTTTTTAAATAATCAATATTTTTTAAGATTAATGTCATTAACGAAAAAGTTTAAAAAATTAAATATCAGAACAAATGCTGATAATCCAAAAGATGCTGCACTATCAAAACAATTAGGAGCTCAGGGGATTGGACTTTGTAGAACTGAACATATGTTTTTTGATAAAAAAAGAATAAGAAGTGTTCAAAAAATGATTTTATCAAGTTCAAATCAAGATAAGAAAAATGCTATTATGGAACTATTGCCATATCAAAAAAAAGATTTTTATAAAATTCTTAAGGAGGTATCTCCAAACCCTGTAACTATCAGATTATTAGACCCGCCTTTGCATGAGTTTTTACCTTCACAAAAGAATACTGCGCTTATTGATTTGCTCGCTCAAAAAATGAAGATTTCATCTAAAGAAATTAAAAATAGAATTATTGATTTATTTGAAATCAATCCCATGTTAGGGCATCGTGGATGCAGGCTCGCAATATCGTTCCCTGAAATTACAGAAATGCAAGTTGAGGCAATTTTTAAAGCAAGCTACCAATTAATAAATGAAGGTATTAAACCAAATCCAGAAATTATGATTCCGTTAGTAAGCACCATTGGTGAATTTCAAAATCAAAAGAGTGTTGTAGAAAAAATAGCTAACAAATTGAATAAAAAATTTAAAATTAAACTTAAATATAAAATTGGAACAATGATCGAGTTGCCAAGAGCATGTTTGACTGCAGATCAAATTGCAGAAAAAGCAGATTTCTTTTCTTTTGGTACCAATGATTTAACTCAAACTACATTTGGTTTTTCTAGAGATGATATTGGTAGCTTTATTCAAGACTATTTTGACAATAATATATTACAGGAAGATCCCTTTAAAACAATTGATCAAGATGGAGTTGGGCAGCTGGTTAAAATAGCTGTAAAGAAAGCAAAACAATCTAAACCCAAAATTAAGATAGGTATATGCGGTGAGCATGGTGGTGATCCAAAATCTATTTATTTTTTTAATGCTATAAACTTAGACTATATAAGTTGCTCTCCATATAGAATTCCAATTGCATATTTAGCCGCAGCAAAAGCATCTTTTCGTAAATAACATATTATTACATAGAATAATCATTCAATTTTTAATATATTATACCGTTTAATTATAGAGGCGTTTATATGAAAAATT
>CBFHVR010000050.1:0-27270 GCA_965659495.1 uncultured bacterium | reverse complement strand
TAGTGGCGATAAATTACTTGGTGGTCCACAATCTGGAATTATTGTAGGTAAAAAAAAATATATAAATATAATTAAATCAAATTCTTTATATCGTGCATTCAGATGTGATAAAATTAGAATTTCAATAATGGAAACTATACTGAGAACTTATTACACCTCCAAAAAAATATCTGATAAAAACCTATCAATTCAATTATTTAAAAGATCACGAAATAAATTAAAAATTAATGCTAATAAAATTATTTCTGGTTTATCTACAGAAATAACTAAGAATTATAAAATTAATATTGTGGATTCTCTAGTTGAGGCTGGTAGCGGTTCTTTACCAACAGAGAAAATTGATAGTATTGCAATTTCAATTTATAGTAAAATTATAAAAGCTAATAAATTATATCAATTTTTTTTAAAAAATACGAACCCTGTGATTGGTTATATTAAGAATGAAATTTTTTATATTGATTTAAAAGCAGTTACTAATGATCAAATTGATGATCTAATCAAAACAATGAATAAGGTTTTGATTTGAAACAGTTTACGATTGGACTATCTGGGCATATAGATCACGGTAAAACATCAATTGTTAAAAGTTTAACAGGGCAAAACACAGATAACCTCAAAGATGAAATAAAAAGAGGATTAACAATTGACATTGGATTTGCACACCTAAATAAAAACATCTCAATTATTGATGTTCCAGGTCATGAAAAATTTATAAAAAACATGGTTTCAGGAGTTAACGCAATCGATTCATCTTTGCTAGTGATTGCCGCAGATGATGGTATAATGCCACAAACTAGAGAACATTTTAATATACTTAAAATATTAAAAATAAACTTAGGTGTTATTGTAATTAATAAAATCGACTTAGTTGATGATGAATGGCTTGATTTAATTATTAGCGAAGTTAAATCTTTTATTAAAAATACATTTCTAGAGAATTCAAAAATAATTAAAGTTTCAACTATATCAAATATTGGTATTGAAGAATTGAAAAATGAAATTTTAGATTTATCCTCAAAATCAAGGACAAAATTTGATAGAGGTGTTTTTAGAATGTTTATTGATCGAGTTTTTATTAAAAAAGGTTTTGGAACAGTGGTTACCGGTACAGTACTATCGGGAAAAATTAATAATAAAAACAAGTTAAAATTATTGCCTAATAATGAAGTTGTAAATATAAGATCAATACAAACTCATAATGAAAAAGTATCAGAAGTTGAGATGGGAAGTAGAACGGCTATAAATATTCAAAATTTAGAAAGAAATAAGATTTCACGTGGTTCACATTTATCTGATGAACAGTTTTTTACAATGGTAGATAATGCAGTTGTAAAAATTGACTTACTAAAAGATCTTAAGCATAATCAAAGAATAAGAATACATTTAGGAACACAAGAAGTAATTGCTAGAATTCTGTTTGCAAATAAGAAAGTAGACAATATAGGATTATTAAAATTTGAGCATAATATGATTTGTTCTTTCAATGACAGGTTTATAATAAGAAGTTTTTCTCCTTTAATAACAATTGGTGGTGGCGAAATATTAGATGTCAATATTGAAGGTAAATGGATGGATAGAAAAAAATATATTTTAAATCTATTATCTTGTAAAAATAAAGATGGAATAGTTAAAGAAATTATTAATTACCGCAAAAAAAATATATTTAATGAACAAACATTATGTTATCATTTAGGTATGTCAAAAAATATTTTAAAAAAATATATAATTAATATTGATGATATTTTATACCTTGGAGATAGTAATCCATGGATTATAACGAAAAATCAATTAAAAAATAATAATGATAATATTTTAAGATATTTAAATAATTATCATATTAAAAACCCCTATTCAAATGGAATTATATTTGAACAGCTAAATCAAGAATTATTGTTACCTGAATTATTTTTAAAAAAAATATTAGATAATTTATGCAAAGATAATTATTTAAAATTCAATAATGATTTATATTCGATATATAAATTTAAAATTCAATTAATTAAGGAAGATCAAATTTTGAAAAATAAACTTTTTAAAATAATTGATGATCAAAATTTTCAAACTCCAGATTTCACATCATTATTAAAAAAATTAAAAATTGATGAAAAAAAATTAAAAAATCTATTAAATATTGAATTTAATAATAATAATTTATTAATAATTAATGGAGCATTGTATTTTTCAAAAAAAAATTATTTAATTTTATTAGAATCTATAAAAAAATATTTTAAGATAAATAATTCTATGAGTATTTCTGATTTTAAAAAAATAGCAGATACATCTAGAAAGTATGCGGTCCCTTTATTAGAATATTTAGATAAAGAAAAAATAACTTACAGAGATGGTAATGAAAGAAAATATAATAAAAAATAAAAATTCTACTCCAGTAATGAGACAATATTGGGATGCTAAAAAACAATATCCAGATTCGATTATGTTGTTTAGAATGGGTGATTTTTATGAGACTTTTGATAATGATGCTAAGATAACTTCTGAAATTTTAAATATTGCTTTAACAAAACGATCAAATGGTGCAGCATCTTCTGTACCCTTGGCAGGATTCCCTTACCATGCGCTCGATCAATATATTCATAAATTATTAGATTCAGGATATAAAGTTGCGCTTTGTGAACAAGTTGAGGATCCTAAATTATCTAAGGGAATTGTAAAAAGAGAGGTCGTTGAAGTTTTATCACCAGGGACTGCAATTTCTTCTAAATTTTTAAACGAAAATGAAAATAATTTTTTAGCAAGTTTCTTCTTAAGAAATGAAAATATAGGTTATTCTATTTTAGATAATTCAACAGGTGAATTTTATTGTGGTGAATCTAATGTTAGTAAAATTCAAAATATTATCAATGAGTATCAAATTAAGGAGCTTATTATTCCAATTTTTCAAGAAAATGAATTTCAAAATATTTTTAATAATCAAATAATGTTAACTACTTATGATGATTGGAAATCTGATTTAGATTCATGCTATAATAGATTAATTAAACAATTTAAATCAAACTCTTTAAAAGGCTTTGGAATTGATGATCAAGAGTTATTAATAATTGCATCAGGTGCTGCATTATTTTATCTGGATAATAATTATTTTAAAAAGACTAATCATATCACTTCTATATCACAAATTGTTGATAAAGGATATATGAAAGTTGATAACTTTACAATTAAAAATCTTGAGATATTTAATTCTTTAAACTCTCAGAATAAAAAAGGAACTTTAATAGAGAATATTGATTTTACTCTTACTGCTTCAGGAAGTAGATTATTAAAAAAACATTTAAGAAGACCACTAAATGATTTAAAAAGAATTAAAAAGCGTTTGTCATTAGTTAAAGAACTTCAAACTAATAAGGAATTACTTGAAAATATAAGATTTCTATTAAACCAAACTTATGACATTGAAAGAATTATTGGTAAAATAGCAAATGAAAAGTCTAATCCTAGAGATTTAATCAATCTATCTTTATCACTAGAAAAGCTAAATGAAATTAAAAAAATTATAAAGAGTAAGTATAAATTTTTAAGTAAATTTTTAGCTAAGACTAAAAATAATAATAAAATAATTAAATTAATTTTTTCATCAATTATTGATGATTGTCCTATTAATATTATTAAAGGTGGTTATATTAAATCTGGAATAAATAAAGAATTAGATGAATATAGAAATATTTCAAAAAATGCTAGTAAATGGCTACTGGAATACCAAGAAAAGCAACGAGTTATATCAGGAATAAGTAGCTTAAAGATTAATTATAATAAAGTATTTGGTTATTATATTGATGTTAGAAAAATACATCTTAATAAAATTCCTAATAATTTCATAAGAAAACAAACACTTGCAAATAGTGAGCGTTATTACACACCTGAGTTAAAAGAATATGAAGAAAAAATTCTTTCTTCAAATGAAAAATGTAATGAAATTGAGAAAAATATTTTTACAGAAATTTTAAATAAAATAACACTTTCTTTTAATAAAATTCAGAATAGTGCTTATGTAATTTCATATTTAGATGTTTTATGTTCAAATGCAGAGTTGGCAATTAACCATAATTATAATATGCCAGAATTTTCTAGTAAATCCTTATTTGAATTAAAAAAATCAAGACATCCTGTTGTTGAAAGATTATTACCCTTTAATGAAAAATATATTCCAAATGATCTTAATTTAAATCAATTAAATAGGCAAATTGCAATCATAACTGGTCCTAATATGGCAGGAAAAAGTACCTATCTAAGACAAGTTGCTATTATATCTTTATTAGCTCAAATGGGTTCATTTGTTCCAGCTGAAAAATGTATTTTAGGACTAGTTGATCAGTTATTTACAAGAGTTGGAGCAAGTGACAATTTAGCTGGAGGAGAGTCAACATTTCTTGTAGAAATGAATGAAGCTGCTAATATTTTAAATAACGCAACAAGTAAAAGTTTAATTATATTAGATGAAATTGGAAGGGGTACAGCAACCTTTGATGGTTTATCATTAGCATGGTCTATTACTGAATATTTACATAATAATAATAAATTAAACGCAAGGACAATATTTGCGACTCATTACCATGAACTAATATATTTAGCTGAAAAATTAAAAAAAGCTTTTAATCTTAATATTGAAGTTAAAGAATATAATGAGGAATTAATTTTTCTTAGGAAAATAAAGGAGGGTGGTGCAAATAAAAGTTATGGAATCCAAGTAGCTGAAATGGCTGGATTACCGCCAGTAGTTATAAATCGAGCAAAAGAATTATTATTGAAATTCAGTAACGATGAAATTAAAAAAAATGTTAGGTCTAAAAATAATAAAAAACAATTAAATCTTTTTAATGAAAATAATTTAATTAAAAAAATAAAATCAATTAATCTTGAACAATTAACACCAATAGAATCATTAAATTTTTTATATGATTTAAAAAAAGAAATTAATAATGATTAATTTCATTCTTTATTTTTTTACTTTATCATTTTTATTTAGTAGTAACAATTTAGATAACTCTATTTATTCCTTTTCAAAGAATGCTAAAACAAATGCTTTATCAAATGTTCACTACATATCAGAAAATGTAGATGGTTTATTTTATCAACCAATATCTGAAAATATAAACATGTTAAGTGATAGTTATTTCTCTTATTCTGAAATTCATAGTAATCAATTCAAGATATTCCAGATAGGCTACTGTATGAAAAGTAATGAAAAAAATAATATAAGTATTGGAATGGTTAGAAGAGATATTGATAACTTATTTGATACAAGTTCTGCTTGGGATAATAATCAATTATTGATTCCCGAATTGAACGATATTGATTATACTAATATATCTAATTTATCCTACCAAGATTTTGGTTTTCTAATTAGTTATAATAAATACATCGAAAATAGAATTTTAAATTTAAAGTTTAAACCTTATTACAATAAAATTAAATCTAATGATGCCTATGGTTTTGATATTGATTTTACTTATGTTATTAGTTTTATAAAATTTGATTTTATGTTTGGAATAGAAAATTTATTTTCTCATAAAAAATGGAATTCAGGAATTAAAGAAAAAAAACATTCTAACTATTTTCTTACTAGTTCATATGTTCTAGATAAAACAACATTTTTTTATGAATTCAATACTCTAAATTCTAATAAGTTGGCTTTTCAGCATAAGGTAAATAATTTTTTCAATATTAGATTTGGTTTAGATAGTGAGAATAAAAAAACATTTGGTTTTGGAGTTTCTTCTAAATTGTTTGATATAGATTATGCTATTTTCAATTCTCAATTTCAGTTAGGCTCATCAAGTCAAATAAGTATCGTATTTAAGAATAATTAAATTTAATATTTATTGTATAAGTATTAGATATTTTTGTAATATTCTTGACTTTAATTTTGTAAGGAGTAAGTTTAATGATTGTCAGTATGACAGGTTATGGAAAATCTGATAAAAAAAATAAAAACTATTTTGTCAATGTTGAAATAAAATCTATTAATAATAGATTCTTTGATCCTGTTGTAAAATTACCTCATTCAATTAAAGAATATGAACAAATCATTATTAATATGTTAAAAAAAGAATGTGAAAGAGGTCGAGTATTTATAAATATATTCATAACTAAGAACAATATTAAAAATCATTTTAAATTAAATAAAGATTTACTAAAATCGTATCTTAGTATTCTAAATGATATTAATAAAGTAACAAATTCTAATAAAAGTATTTCTTCAGTTGAATTAGTAAAATTACCAGATATGCTTGAAAATATTAATTTTGAATCTAAAAATTATGGAATAAAAAAAATAACATTAGATACGGTAAAATTAGCAATTATCGATTTTAAATTATTTAGAAAAAAAGAAGGAAAAAATTTATTAACTGAAATTAATAAGTACCTTAAAAAAATAAAGAATTACTTAATTAAAATAGAAAAAATTTCTGAAAAAAATACTAAAAAAGAACTTGCAAATTACAAGAAAAAAATTAAAAATTATATGCCTAACTTTTCTAAATTAGATGATGATCGTTTATATCAAGAAATAGGTATAATTATTGAAAAAAAAGATATAAGTGAAGAATTAGTAAGATTTAATAGCCATATAGATTTATTTTATATATACTTAAAAAGTAAGAAAAATGAAGGTAAAAAGAAGAATTTTTTGCTTCAGGAAATGAATAGAGAAGTAAATACGATAGGTTCAAAATCTAATAGTACAAAAATTAAACATTTAGTTGTTGATGTAAAAAATAACTTAGAGAAACTAAGAGAACAGGTGCAAAATATATTATGAATAATAAAAGAGGTAAATTAGTTATATTGTCAGCTCCTTCTGGAGCAGGAAAAACAACAATATGTAAAAATCTTCTAAGTCTAAATGAAGATTGGAAATACTCCATATCAGCGACGACAAGACCAATGAGAGAGAATGAAGTTGATGGTGATGATTATCATTTTTTATCCAAAGAAAAATTTGAACATAAAGAAAGATTCGGAGAATTTATAGAATGTGAGTGGGTTCATGGTAACAGATATGGAACACCTGTTCAGCCATTGGAAGATGCTTTAGATAATGGAAATATTTTTTTACTTGATGTAGATGTAAAAGGAGCAATGAATCTAATCGAAGAATTTGAAGAAGATTGTATATCAATTTTTATTGAACCTCCCGGAATAAATATTCAAGAAAAAATTGAAAGTTTAAATGAAAGATTATTAAAACGAGGTGGTTCTAATGAAACATTAATAAAGCAAAGACTTAAAAGGTTTGAGTTGGAATTAAGCTATAAGGAAAAATTTAGTTTTAGTTTTATTAATGAAGATTTAGATGAAACAACTAATGAAATTAACAATAAAATTAAGGAGAATTTATAATGAATGTTGAAGCTGTATCATTTAAAAAGTTTTATAAAAATAAAGAAAATATTTATAAGAATATTATGTTAATCTCAAAAAGATCTAGACAAATAATAGACAAAAGATTCATTGAGATGGAATCATTATTAAATATTGAAGATACTGAACAGTTAGATGAAATAGATACTGATATTATTGGAAAACCAAAGTCTATTGCTATAGCAATGGATGAATTACTTGATAATGACCTTGAATATTCATCCTATGCAGATGATGCTGTAGAAGATGAAAAATGAAATAGATAAATATTTGCTACAATACAGAGATATTTATAGTTCTGAATTTTTTGTAAGTAATTTAAAAAAGGAATCTTTTTTATTAGAATCAATCGGTAATAAAGAATCGGATATAGTCTTTGTAGAAGATTTCACGATTATCAATGAATTTTTTTTAAATTCTTGGGTTGAAAAATCACATGATTTGTTCAACAATATTTTAAAATCAATTGGTTTAAGCTATAAAAATATTCAAATAATTAGAGTTACAAGAACAACTGATTTTGAAATTAATAACATTATCTGTAATTCTTTTGATAAGAAATTAAATAACAAAAAAATAATTATTTCTCTCGGTGCAAAATTTTTAAATAAAGATAAAGATATTAATTGCCTCAGGAGTACTTTATATAAATATAATAATATAGATTTAATGCATACGTATCATCCTATAGATTTAATTAAAAATGAAAATTTAAAAAGATATGTATGGGATGATTTTAAATTTTTAAGAGATAAATATTTAAATGGATAGCAATAAATTAAAAAATAGTAAAGCAAAAATTAGTCCTAATTCTAAAGAAGCTGAACAGTCAGTTTTAGGGTGCATGTTAATTAATCAAGAATCTGTATCAAAAGCTATTCAAAATTTAACACCTGAAAGTTTTTATGATAAATCAAATGCTGTTATTTTTAAAAATATGCAGCGTTTATTTAACGATAATAAAAATATTGATTATGTAAGTTTAGGTAATCAACTTGAAAAAAATAAGGAGTTAGAGCTTATAGGCGGTTATCATTATTTAACTGGTTTAACAGACAATGCACCATCAGCGCAGAATGTTGAATACTATGCTAATATTGTTAAAGAAAAACAAATATTACGAAGAATAATTTCAGTGTCAGTTGATATTCAAGAAGAGGCATATGAGAGTAAGGAAGAAGCTAATAATGTTTTGGATAAGGCAGAACAGATATTATTTGATATTTCTAAAGATGTTCAAAAAGGTAGATTTAGAGAAATTGAGCCTATTCTACATGAAGTATTAGATTCTTGGGGTAATAGAAAGTCAGGAGCACTGACTGGTGTTCCTTCAGGTTTTTATGATTTGGATAATCTGCTATCGGGTTTTCAAGAAAGTGACTTTATAGTTTTAGCTGGAAGACCTTCTATGGGTAAGACAGCTTTGGCATTAAATTTTTCTAGAAATGCAGCTTTAGATCATAAAATGAAAATAGGATTTTTTAGTCTTGAAATGTCTTCAAAACAATTAGTAGAAAGACTTGTAACATCTGAATCTAAAATTGATAGTCATTTAGTTCGAACTGGGAAATTACCAAAACATGAATGGAAAAAATTATCTAACTCAGCCAATAACCTATCTGAATCTTCACTCTTTATTGATGATACAGCTGATTTAAATATAATGGAATTAAGAGCAAAAGCGAGGCAATTAAAAGCTGAAAAAGATATAGATATTATTTTTATTGATTATATTCAGTTATTACATGCTCCTAACCATGAAAGTAGACAACAAGAAATTTCATATATTTCACGTTCATTAAAAGCTCTTGCCAAGGAATTAAATATTCCTGTTGTTGCTTTATCTCAATTATCTAGAGCTGTAGAATCTAGAACAGACCATAGACCTATTATGTCAGACTTACGTGAAAGTGGAGCAATTGAACAAGATGCAGACGTTGTCCTTTTTGTATATAGAAAATATGTTTATTCTAAAAATGAAGAAGATGAAGGACTAGCTGAAATAATCGTATCTAAACATAGGAACGGACCTACAGGATTAGTAAAAGTTACATTTGTTGATAAATATGCAAGATTTATGAATATGGATTTTTCTTCTTCAGATTCAGATTATCAAAATATACCTAATTAGTAAATGATTATTGAATCTTTAAAAAATATTTTGCCATTTACGAATAGCAAGATTGATTCTAACTTCAAAAACATTTTAAAAAAATTTCCAGAACAATATATATTAAGAGAAGATGATATAGAATTATTATTTAAAGCTTACAATCTAGGTTTAACTGCGCATAATGGACAAAAAAGAAAATCTGGAGAAGAATATTTCACACATTGTATTTCTGTATCTAAACAATTAATAGATTGGAATATGGATTTACCTACTATTATAGCTGGCTTACTTCATGATACAATTGAAGATACTGATATTACTTATGAAATTTTATCAAAAGAGTTTAATACTGAAATTGCAGATTTAGTTAAACAAGTTTCAAAATTATCAGGTATTAAATATAGAAATATTGAGAGAAGACAAGCAGAGAATTTCATGCAAATGTTTTTATCAATATCTAAAGATTTACGAGTTATTATTATTAAATTTTCTGATCGATTACACAATATGAAAACTTTAAAATTTTTACCTAAAGATAAACAAAAGAGAATAGCTTTAGAAACTATAGAGTTGTATGCTCCTTTAGCACATAGACTTGGGATGAATAAAATCAAAATGGAATTTGAAGATTTATGTTTTAGAATATTAAATTCTAATTCATATAAAAGAATTGTGTCTGAAGTAAATTCAACAAAAAAACAAAGACAGAAGTACATTGATAATTTTATTAAACCAATACGTATTCAATTAAAAAACTATAAAATTGACACTATCCCTTTTGGAAGACCTAAACATTATTACTCTATACATAAGAAAATAGAAAATAAAGGAAAAGTTGTAAGCGAATTATATGATTTGGTAGCTGTAAGAATTATTGTTAATAAATTAGAAGATTGTTATATAGTTTTAGGAATTATTCATCAATTATATACGCCTATCCAAAAAAGATTTAAAGATTATATAGCTACACCTAAAAGCAATGGTTATCAATCAATTCATACAACTGTATTTGGAGGAAATGGAGAAATGACTGAAGTTCAAATAAGAACAGTTGAAATGGATAAATTGGCAGAAATTGGGGTTGCAGCTCATTGGAGATATAAAGAAAACAGAAATCATCCCTCAAAAGATAAAGAACTGGATAAACATATATCGTGGTTAAGAGACTTAGTTGAAATGCTACAAGATGATCATAGAAATCCTCAAGAAATGATGGAATTATTAAAGGTGGATTTATTTGATAATGAAATTTTTACTTTTTCCCCTAAAGGCGATGTTCATAAACTAAAAGTTAGTTCTACACCTATAGATTTTGCATTTTCAATTCATACACAAGTTGGTATGAAATGTAAGGGTGCAAAAGTTAATGGTAAACTAGTTCCATTAAATACACAATTAAAAAATGGTGATAAAATTGAAGTAATAACTTCAAATAACCATTTCCCAAATCAAGCATGGTTAAAAATTGTTCAAACAACTAAAGCAAAAACTCACATTAAAAAATTTATAAAACAAGAAGAAGAATTGGCATCTATTGTGCTTGGTAAAGAAATTGTTGAGAAATATCTTAGAAAAATAAATCATATGAATATCATGAAGAAAATTGATAAAGAACCTGAAATACTTGGGTTTAATAATTCTAATATTATTTATTCAAATATAGCTAAAGGAAAAATTATTATTGATGATGCTGTAATTAAATATGATGAATCATTAGCAAATCAATCTGAATCTAATAATCTTAAGGAAGATTCATTAACTAGAAAGTTTATTAATAAAGCGAGAGGTATTGCAAAAGGAGTTAAAGTTGGAGGAATTACTAATGCTCTAATATCTTTTCCCAAGTGCTGCAGTCCAATCCCCGGTGATAGTATTATAGGTTACGTTACAAAAGGAAGAGGTGTTACTATTCATAGAACAAATTGCAAGAATGCTCCAATAGAAAAATTTAAAAATAGGTTTATTGAAGTTGAGTGGGATTTTGCAAGAAATTCTTCTTTTTTAGTCAGATTAAAAATTCAAATTGAAGATAGAAAACATTTATTAAAGGATTTAACGGAATCAACATCTTCAATGAATATTAATATCAAAAGTGTTGATATAAATGCTTCTGATGGTATAGCAACATGTCTTATGATTATTGAGATTTATGATATAAAAGAATTAAATAGATTGAAAAAAAGAATATTTAAAAATATTAATCCTATTGATTTTAGGAGAGTCTAAATAATGAAAAAAAAATATTATAATAAATATGCTTAATAGAATACTTGCTATTGATTATGGAGATAGGAAAGTAGGACTTGCTTTATCAGATCCTCTGCATATAATAGCAAAGCCTTATAAAACTATAGAAAATAATTCAAAAGAAGATTTATTAAAGAATATTAACAGTATTATAAAATTAAAAGAAGTAAAAAAAATTGTTATTGGTCTTCCAAAAACTTTAAAAAATACTTATTCTGAACAAACTCACAAAGTTCAAAGTTTTATAGATTACATATCAAGTACTTTAGATATAGATGTTATTACTGTTGATGAAAGATTAAGCTCGATTGAAGCAAAAAAATCTCTAATAAATCAAGGAATTAAAACTGGACACAATAAAAAAGATATAGATATGACAGCCGCAGCATTATTTTTACAAAATTATTTAGATAATGTTGAAAAATAAAAAACTATTATTTATTATACTTTCTGCTATTTTGACTGGTTTATCACAATTGTCATATAATCTAGGTTTTTTAGTATGGTTTTCTCTTGTACCACTATTTTTTATTATTGATGAACTAATATGTTATAAAAAAGTTTTTAAATATTCTTTTTTATGGGGATTTACATATCACTTAATTTCTATTTACTGGTTATCTCAAAATATAGGAACAACTCAAATCGTTGCATTCATCTCAATGATATTAACAGTCATTTATTTAAGTTTTAATACAGTTATAATTTTTATGATTTGGTTTTATTTGAAAAAATATTATAAACATTATAGTATTTTTTTAATCCCATTTATTTGGACATTAGTTGAGTATATTAAATCATATGGTCTATTAGCTTTCCCATGGGTAAGCTTAGCTAATACACAGACTGATTATTTATATCCAATTCAGATTGCAGAATTAACAGGTATTTATGGAGTATCTTTTTGGATTACAATTTTAAATGTAGTTGTATATTCTTTTTTAATTAAAAAATCATTAAATAAAATTTATTTATTCATTTTTGTTTTTTTTACTCCTTGGATAATGGGTTATTATCTTTATAATAATGTAGATGAATATTATCTAAATGACTTGAAAATTTCTGTAATTCAACCAAACATAACATTATATGATTCAAGAGACTACTCTAAAGGTAATGAACTATTAAATAAATTAATTAATCAATCAAGAGATTCTTTAAATGATAGTATTGATTTGATATTATGGCCAGAAGCAGCATTACCATTTCATAATATTAATAATGGTAAAACATTTAAATATATAAAAGAGAAATTATTATTAAAAAATAATATTTCTATTCTATCTGGAGATATTACTCACAATGACAATAAAGTATATAATTCAGTCGTTTTATTTAATAAGGATGGGGTTAAATCTATTTATAATAAACAAAGACCGGTTCCCTTAGCTGAGCAAGTTCCATTATCAGAAACATTTCCATTTTTATCAAATATTAACTTAGGTGTAGCAAATTATTCTAGTGGTAAAAAAGATGTTCTGTTTAATTTGAAAAATTATAAATTTTCATCTTTAATTTGTTATGAATCAGTTTTTCCAGAAATTAATAGAAGGCATGTAAATAAAGGTGCTGATTTTATTACATTTTTAGTTAACGATGCTTGGTATGAATATGGACCAGAACCAGAACAACATGCTAGACAGTCAATTTTCAGAGCAATTGAAAATAGAAAGTCTGTGCTTAGATGTGCCAATACTGGTATTTCAATGATTATAGATCCTAGAGGAGAAGTTATACAAAAAACAAAATTAAATACTGAGTCTGTTATGATTGATAATATAAAAGGTACTAATTATAAAACTTTTTATACTAAATTTGGGAACATTTTTGCTCAAATATTGTTCATTATAGTAGGAGTATTATTTTTAAAAACTTTATTCAGATATGAAAAAAACATCTAAATTTATTTATTTATCTATTTTCTTAACAATGGGACTAGCTTCACCAATATTAAAATCATTGGTTTTTCCGGGTTGGGGTGAATTAAGTGAATATAGTGCTTTACATAAAGAAAACGATATTGAAAATATAAACTATATAAAAGAAAGAGCACGATATATTATGTTCCAAGAAACTGCTCTTTGGTTAGGTTTTAATATTTTTAAAGATTTAAATAAATCATATGAAAATGATTATCAATTGCTTGGAACAACAAATGCAGGTGTTAATTGGAGTGATAAAAATGATTTATATGCTGCAAATGTAGGTAACTTTAATAATTTAGAAGAATATAATGCCTATAAGCTTTTAACTGGTCAATATGATGATGTTTATCTAGAAGAGGGATTTTATTGGAACTGGCAAAATAATAATGATAATCGTTTGAAATATGATAGAACAAGAAACAAAAGTGAGAAGTATGATAAGTTTCAGACATATTTAGCTGCAGGATTAATTATTAATAGAGTTATTTCTTCTTTTGATGTTTTAAGTATCATGAAAAAGCATAATAGAATTATTTCTTTTGATTTAGAAGAAGATTCAACCAATCTTAAATTAAATCTTAATTATCATTTTTAAAATTTTGTAAATTTAGTTATTATTATTTAAAATAATAATGCCCTCGTAGCTCAGCTGGATAGAGCATCTGCCTTCTAAGCAGAGGGTCACACGTTCGAGTCGTGTCGAGGGTACAAAAAACCTCCTTTTTAGGAGGTTTTTTTATATACAATTAATATTTATTAATTAAATTTTTTTGTATTGTTACTTATTATTAATTATATTGATTGTTTTATAATAAGTTTAAATTATTTTTTAGCAAGATTTGATCCTATAAAAAATGATACTAATAGAGCAACAAATGAAGATAGTGATTTTATACCTTTTATATTTTGATTTATTGGATCAAAGTAAATAATTAATTTGTAAGTAGTAAGATAAATTAAAAAAGTAAAAAATATCCAAGTTATAATTTTCTTTATATTATTCATATAATAAATTTCATTAAATTGAATTGAATTTAAAAATATTTTTTTTATTGAAATTTAAATTTAATTTAGTAAGTGTTAAAAAAACTAATATATATATTAATTTTAATTGCATTTATTTATCCATGTCCAGAAGGCTATGTTAGTAGCGCCAATACATCTCAAGAAGAATGCATCCCTGAATTATTTTTTCATAACTCATCAACTCAACAAGCAGCTTATTTTTTTAATAATGTTTACTTAGATGGTGTTTTACTTGATTCTAATGATTGGGTAGGAGCATTTAATGGAGATATTTGTGTGGGTTCAAGAAAATGGGATATTAATGAGTGCAATGGAATTTGCGATGTACCCGTTTTAGGACAAGATAGTCAATTAACTCAAGGTTATATGTCAAATGGAATATCTCCATCGTTTAAAATATTTAAATCATCTTCTTTATCTTATATTGACGCAAATGCCTCAATTGATTATCCTTGGTCAAACTTTTCAACTCCTATAATAGATGTTTTGTACGGATGTCAACAGGGTGGTTGTTCACAAGAATTTATCGATTCAAATATAAATTTATCTTCTGGCTGGAATTGGATATCATTAAACGTAGTAAATAATGATATGTCTTTAAATTCAATATTATCAACGATAAATCCAAATGCACAATTTATTAAAAATCAAGAATATTATTCTGAATATTATGAAGGTTTTGGATGGTTTGGTTCATTGTATGAAATTGATAATACATCTATGTATAAACTTAGGATGTTAAATAATGATGAAATTAATCTATCAGCATTTAGCGTAGATGTTGAAAGTACAATTTTTGATTTATCAAATGGATGGAATTGGATAGGCTATACACCTCAGGTTTCTATTGATATAAATACAGCTCTATCAAATATTCCTTTTGGAAAAGCTGAGTTTATTAAGAGCCAATATTATTATTCTGAATTTAATGAAGATTTAGGTTGGTTTGGTACACTAGGACAAATGGATCCTCATTTAGGGTATTTATTAAAAGTTAATGAAGATGTTAGCTTTAATTTTTTTCAGAGCTCTTTTAATAGATCAATTTTAGAAAATGACATTGAAAATAACTTTAATATTAATATTCATGATTTTGAATTTAATGGAGTTGTAACATCAGCAGTTTATATCGGAAATGATAGAATCTCTAATTATGATTATACTCTACTAGCCTTTGATGAAAACAATGTATTAGTAGGTGCAGCAGAACCATTATATTTTCCTATTGATGGGAAACTAATATTTCCACTAATGATTTATAGCAATGATAATGGAAGTGAGCTTTATTTTAAAGCTTATAATAAAAAAGAAAATATATATTTCAATATAAATCAAAAGTTAATTTTTAATAATGATATGATTTTAGGAAGTGCTATAAATCCTGTCAAAATGATAGTTTTGAATAGTATTGATAATTACAATTTGAATAATCCTTACCCTAATCCATTTAATCCTGTTGTTAATTTTGATTTAGATTTAAAATCAGATAGTTACGTTGATATTATAATTTATGATTTAAAAGGAACAGAGATTGAAAAAATTCAATCAGGATATTTAACTTCAAAATTATATAATTTCAATTGGAATGGTTCTAAATATTCTAGTGGTATTTACTTAGTAAATATTTTAATTGATAAAAATTTATTTTCAACAAATAAAGTTATTTTACTTAAATAGGGTGATAAAAAATTATTGATTTACATCACAAAAGATTTTTTATTCATAAATAAAGTTTTTTAATTGACTTAGCTCACATTTAATAGTATATTCTAATAATATATTCTTGCGGAATTATTAAATAACATTTTTTTAAAAAAAGGAGTAAATCATGAAAAAGACTACTATGTTGAGTTCTTTGTTTTGCATTATTTTTTTAGGATTAACTTTTGGGGTTAACTTAAATGACTCTAAAGATATAAGTAAAAAACAAAAAATTGAGAAAAAAGAACCTATTAAAATAAGTTCAATAAAATTATCTCAAAATACTATTCAATCAAATATAAATAAAATTGAAGTTTTAGATACTGAGGTATCGGTAGATAAAATAAAATCTCAAGTAATTAACCAAATTAACAATATAGAAAAAGTAAATAAGATTGCTATTTCTTTAAATTCTTTACCAAGCATCATGGGTAAAACAATTTTAGAAAATCAATCTTATAATAGAAAATCTATATTGAGAATAAATAATAGCTCTAATGGAAATTCTTATAGAGCATTATATAATATTTCAGTTGGTGGTGGTGCTTGGGATAGTGAAATTTCTTGGTCAATCAGTTTAAATGATTTAGAAGTTTTAGCAGGTCCAGCTGGAGATTATAATGGTGTAGATTTAGCAGATGGTGATTATGTCCTAACAATGATAGATTCATATGGCGATGGTTGGAATGGTGGATCATGGAATATTTCAACTTCTGATGGTAATATATACACATTTTTACTTGAGTCAGGTTCTGAACTATCAGTTAGTTTTAGTTTGCCTGGAGAAGTTGATACAACTGTTTATGGTTGTATGCTAGAAGATGCTCCTAATTATAATTCTGATGCGGAAGTAGATGATGGTTCTTGTGAACAATATGTAGGAGCTGAATACAGTTATTGGAACTCTGCATATACAGGCTACTATTTAGGCTGTGATTTATATTATATTTTTCAAGATACTGATGGAGATGGTATTGTTGATGCACAAGGAAACGGTGATTGCGATAATGATGTAAATGGTATTGCGGGAACTGGTCTTGCATGTCCTGAATTCTCTTGTGATGGTGGAGATTGTGAAGATTGTGTCGGTGATTGTTTAGGTACAGATATTGCATCTTCTGAATGTTGGGATGGTTCATTAGCATGTTTTGAAGAAGATTGTCCTGCATCATGCGAAAATACAGAATGTCTTTTAACTATGAATGATTCTTATGGAGATGGTTGGAATGGAAATGTTTGGGAATCAGGTGATCAAAGTGCAACTTTAAGTGAAGGAGATATTGGAAGTATTTCTTTGTGTTTTGATTTAGCTGTGCAAAATGAATATTTAATTGGTGGTGGCTCATATACAAGTGAGGTTTCATGGTTTTTGGATTGCGGTGATGAACTAACATTATCAGGTTTTGCTCCAGAAAGTGGTTGTTTTGGAGATTGTTCTCAGTCAGTACCTGGATGTACGGATGATACAGCAGAAAATTATAATCCAGATGCGACATCAAATGATGGCTCTTGTACATGGAATGGGGGTTGTTCATCTTCATCTTATGTATCTTGCGCTGATGGAAGTGAATGTATTTTAAGTTCATATGTGTGTGATGGTTCAGCTGAATATGGAAATGCATCATGGGGTCCTGATTGTGACGATGGATCTGATGAAGGTGCTCAATGTTGTGACTCAGGTGATTATGTTGAAGAAATATGTGTGCAGGATTGTAATGGTGATATTTTTGGAACAGTAGAAGAAGATTGTGCAGGTGATTGTGGCGGTTCTGCAGCTTTAGATGATAATGGTGATTGTTGTCTTTCAGGAAATGTAGATCAGTGTGGTGTTTGTGATGGTGATGGAAGTTCTTGTGAATGCTCTTCATATACTTTAGTTGTAGGTGGTGGTTCTTGGGATAGCGAAATTACTTGGGATCTTACTGGTTCAGATACTTCTGAATCTGGAGTTGTAGGTACCTTTGACCTTTGTTTGTCTGATGGTACTTATACTTTTAATGGGTTTGATTCATATGGTGATGGATGGAATGGAGCTACAGCAACAATTATAAATACTGATGGTGGGCTTTTATATACATTTATTGTTGAAGGAGCGGATGGTTCTTGGAATTTTGATTTACCAGGTGAAATCGATACAACAATTTATGGATGTATGTTAGAAAATGCTCCAAACTTCAATCCAGATGCTGAATCTGATGATGGAAGTTGTGAATATTATGTAGGTGCTAATTTTGGGTATTGGAATTCATATTATGAGGGTTGGTTACTTGGATGTAGTCTATATTATATTTACTCAGATAGTGATGGAGATGGTATTGCTGATGCTCAAGGTAACGGATCTTGTGATGATGATCCAGTTGGTGGTTATTTAGGTTTGGCATGTGCAGAATTTGATTGTGATGGTGGGGATTGTGTAGATTGTTCTGGAACTTGTTTAGGTGAAGAACAGGCATCTACTGAATGTTGGGATGGATCTTTAGTATGTTCTGAAGATGATTGCCCTGATTTTTGTACTGACTCAGTTTGTGAATTAACAATGGCTGACTCATATGGTGATGGATGGAATGGAGCTTCGTTTAGTTCTGGAGATCAAAGTGCAACCTTAGAAGATGGAACTGAAGGAACGGTTTTACTTTGCTTTGATTTATCTACTGCTAATAATTTTACTGTAGGTGGTGGTGCATGGGATAGCGAAATTTCATGGTTGTTAGATTGCGCTGATGGTAATCCCTTGTCTGGAGGTGCTCCTTATAGTGGATGTATAGGTACAGATTGTAGTGAACCTCTAACCTGTGATGAACAATGGGATGCTTGTGTAGATTCACTTGTTGGAACTGAATATTATGAAGCATGTAGTGCTGAAGACTGTGTTGGAGGTCCCGGAGGTGAATGTGATGGTAATGTCGTTCCTGGTCTTTCTGACGAATGTGGTGTTGTGGCATCTAATGTTGGTTCTGGTGAATGTCCAGATCCATGTGGTGGTGGTGCAGATGATGGTGGTGGACCTGATCTTTGTTTTGGATTGGTTATAGCTATGTTTGACTCCTATGGAGATGGATGGAATGGTAATGTTCTAACTATTGGAGATGAAACATTTTCTTTAGATGATACAACTGATGGTGATGGTCTTACAAGTGGAACAGCTTGTTATGAAGGTCCAACAGATGTTGTTGTAACATGTGGAGGTGGTTCATATCAATCTGAAGTGTCTTGGAACATATTTGACTATACTGGTTCAGTTGTACTTAATGGTGGTGCCCCCTTTGAAGGCTGTTTAGGTGACTGTGGTGGTGGTGCTAGTGATGGTGGAGCTGATGACTGTGTAGATACGGATAATGGTGCTGTCGATTCGTACGGTGATGATTGTGCTGCGTATAATAGTTTCCCTTCATGGTGCGGTGGTTATGATGATGATGATTTTCAATCATTAGATATGTGCTGTATATGTGGAGGTGGTGATTCTTCTGGAAGCGGTGATGGTGGTGATGATGATTGCTTGCTAGGAGATAATAATAATGATGAAACAATTAATGTTCAAGATATTATTTTGGTTGTGAATTATATCATGGGTACTAATACTGATGATTTGCCATGCGGTGATATGAACGATGATGGTGCATTAAATGTTCAAGATATTGTTACTGTTGTAAATATTATCATGGGAACATCTGCTAGGGTTGAAAGTGCTACAGAAGCAACTCTAGTAATTAGAAATAATGACTTATTGTTAAGATCAAATGGTTTTGTTCAAGGAATTCAATTAACATTGATTCATGGAGATGATTTTTCAATTAATTTGGAAGAAGAATATATTTCTGAAACATTAACAAGTAGAAATCATACTAAAATAGTTTTAGTTACAGATGGTTTAAATACCTTAAATAAAATAGGTGATACAAATGGTGCTTACACTATTTTGTCCTCTGTTGTATCAGATAATAATGCAAATAGTATTTTAACCAATCAAATTACTGAAATTACTGATTTCATGTTAACAGATGCATTCCCAAATCCTTTTAATCCAACAACTAATCTATCTTTAGTTTTATCTGAAGCTGGATATGTATCTGTTAAGATATATAATATTGTTGGGCAAGAGGTTGCTGTTTTAGCTGATGGAATGTATGAAGCTAATATAAATGGTCATCAGTTAACTTGGGATGCATCTAATGTATCTAGTGGAGTATATATTGTAAGAGCTGAGAGTTTAGGTCAGATTTCGACTCAGAAATTAATGCTTCTAAAATAAAAGACATATTCCATATTATTATAAAAAGAGGGGTCTAATATAGGCCCCTTTTTTTATCTATTATATTTAGTTTAAATTAAGGCAGTTGATTTTATAAATTATACTATAAATAAAAGGAGATTTTTAAATGCCTTCACTCGATATAGTGAGTTCATATGATATGCAAGAAATTGATAATGCTGTTAATATTGTAAAGCGAGATATAGTAAATAGATATGATTTTAGAGGTACTAATTCTTCAATTAGCTTGGATAAATCTGAGAAAAAAATAAAAATTGAATCAAGTAGTTCTATGCAAAGAGAAGCAATTGTTGATATGTTGAAAGATCGTTCAATAACAAGAAAAGTTTCATTAAAAACATATGATTTTAAAGAAGAAGAAAAAGCCTCTGGTATGAGTGTTAGACAATATATTATTTTGAAAGAAGGTATTTCAAAAGAAAATGCAAAAAAAATTAATAAACAAATTAAAGAATATAAACTCAAAGTTCAAAGTCAGATACAAGGAGATTGTATTCGAGTATCAGGTAAAAAAATTGATGATTTACAGGATATTATGAATAGATTAAAATCAGAAAAACTAGATGTTGCATTACAATTTATAAATTTTAAAAAATAGCTATTATGAATAATTTTAAAATTAAACAATTATTTGACTATGATACATGGACATATACTTATTTATTATGGAATAAAAGTTCAAAGAATTGTATTATTATAGATCCTGTATTGGAACAAGTAGATAGAGACATTAATCTTATAAGTAAATTAAAGTTAAATTTATTGTATATTTTTGAAACACACGTTCATGCTGACCATATTACAGGAGCTTCAAGTTTAAAAAAAATGACAAATGCAAAAATTTGTTATGGTTCTAAAACAGGCGTTAAAGGTGCTGATATATTATTTGAAGATGGACACCAGATAACTTTAGATAATGATAATATAACTGTTATTCATACACCTGGGCATACAGGTGGTTGTGTTTCTTATTATATTAAGGGTTCAATATTTACTGGTGATACTTTATTTATTGAAGGTACTGGCAGAACTGATTTTCAAGAAGGATCATCAAGCGATATCTATGATAGTATCAAAAATAAAATTTTTTCATATCCAGATAATACTATTGTTTATCCATGCCATAACTATAGTGGATTTTTAAATTCAACAATAGGTCATGAAAGAAAATTCAACCCTAATGTTGGAGATGAAATTAAAAAAAATATTTTTTTAGAAAACGAGCAAAAAAAGAATAGACCTTATCCTAAAAAATTTGATATAGCTGTACCTGCAAACTTAAAGTGTGGTAAAGTATAGAAAATTATTTGAATTCTAGTAATAAATATATCAAGGGTCTTTTATTAATTTCTTTGATTGTATGTATCTCGATTTTCCTATCATCTTATTTATATATAGGTTCAATATCCATCGCTATTATTTTAGGTATAATTATTAATTACTTCTTTAATTTAGATAAATCATTTAATGATGGTATTAATTTTTCAGAAAAAAAATTACTTAGTGTTGCGATCGTATTTATGGGAGCAAGTTTAAATCTTTCAATTCTAAGTGCAATTGGAACTAAAGTTATTTTTATTATCATTCTTATTATTATAGTAGCAATGTTTTCTTCATTGATAATAGGTAAGATTTTTAACCTTTCAAGTTCGTTATCTTTACTTATAGGTATAGGAAATGGGATTTGTGGTTCTTCAGCTATTGCTGGAGCCTCATCAATAATAAAATCAAAGAAAGATGACGTTGCTTTATCTATATCAGTAATAAATTTATTAGGAACGCTTGGTATTTTTTTACTTCCATTATCTATTAATACATTCTTTTCAGGTGATTTTAATAATATTGGTATTATAATTGGAAGCACAATACAGGCAGTAGGCCAAGTTACTGCAACTGGTTTTACGATGGGTAATGATGTAGGCGAGTTGGCAGTAATTATTAAAATGATAAGAATACTAATGCTTGGTCCTATATTAATTTTATTAACATTGTTTTATTCTTTATCAGATAGTAAATCTTCAAAAACTAAATCTTTTGTAATTCCACCATTCATAATTGGCTTTACTTTATTTGCAATTGCTGCAAACTTTAATTTTATTCCAATTTTTTTATTACAAATTTTAAAAATATTAAGTAAGTATGCTTTGCTTTTTGCTATGGCTGGTATCGGCCTAAATATCTCATTAAAATCAATGATTTATACAGGACCAAAAGTTTTCTTAGTTGCATTACTATCTTTTAGTTTGCAAATAGCATTATCAATGTATCTCTTATCTTAATTATTTTACTATTTAAGGTATATGAATTTTATTAGATTATATATTGAGGCAATATTTTGATTTATTTTAAGTTAATTACTTTATTTATGATTCTTATGACATCTTTATTTTCAGTTGGTAAAGATGATATTTCATTTTCTAGAGAAAATGCAATTACAAAAGCAATTAATGATGTCTCAAATATTGTTGTCGGTGTTAATGTAACAAAAATAAAACAACAAAGAATGAATCCTTTTTTTGATCCCTTTTGGGATGATTTTTTTCCACAGAAAAGAACTTATAAAGTAGAAAGCTTTGGTTCAGGTGTTATTATTTCATCTGATGGATACATAGTTACCAATGAGCACGTTGTTCAAAATGCAACTGAGATTATTATTACAATGGTTGGAGGTGAAAAATTTGAAGCACAAATAATAGGAACAGATGAATTAACAGATATTGCCTTGCTTAAAATTGATAAAGATGATTTACCTCAAGTTACTTTAGGTGATTCTGATAACCTCTTAATTGGTGAATGGGCGATTGCATTAGGTAATCCTCTAGGGCTTTTTAATGTATCAAATCAAGCAACCGCAACAGTTGGTATAATTAGTGGTACGAATATGGATTTTGGTCAAAAAAGGTCAGGTAGAGTTTATCAAAATATGATTCAAACAGATGCTTCTATTAATCCAGGTAATAGTGGGGGAGCATTGGTTAATTCTATAGGTGAGGTAATAGGAATTAATACTTTTATTATGACAGGAGGATCATATTCTGAAGGCTCTATTGGAATAGGTTTTGCAATTCCAATTAATCTAGTAGTAGAGATAGTTGAAGATTTAAAAGAAAATGGAGAAATAAAAAGAAATTATAATACTGGTATTCAAGTTCAAAATTTAGATTCAATGATGAGAAAATATTTGAATTTAGATATAGATTATGGCGTTATAGTAACTAAAGTAGAAATAAATTCAAGTGGATTTAGGGCAGGTTTAAAACCTGGGGATGTGATTTTAAAAGTAGATAATAAGCCTGTTGAGAAATCATCAGATATAATGAGGATTATAGATGAAGAGTTACATCGAACAGGAGATAGCATTAAAATCGCTATTTTAAGAAATGATTACACATATGATATTATGCTTAAATTAGAAGGTGAAAAAACTAATTGGTTACAGATTGATTAATATAAATGAGAAAATATTATGAATGAATTTAATGATTTATTTGACGATCATTTATTTGATATAGATAAAGTAAAAGAAAAAACCATAAAACTGAAAGATGGTGAAAGACGAATGGTTTCAATCCTCTTTGCTGATGTAAAAGGATTTACCGCTTTATCTGAAAAATTAGATCATGAAGATATTCAATCTTTAATGGACCATATTATGAAGATATTTAGTCATAGTGTTGAGGTTCATGGAGGATATGTAGATAAGTATACAGGAGACCAAATTATGGGTCTTTTTGGTGCAAAAGTTGCAAGTGAAGTCGATACAGAAAGAGCAATTTCATGCGGTCTTGATATGATATCTAAGTTGGGTAAATTTAACTATATAGCCTCAAACTCTAATAAGTATAATAAAATTAAAATTGATTTATCTATAAGAGTTGGTATAAATACTGGTATGGTTACAACTGGCAAGATTGGTAAAGAAAGAGAAGGTGATTACACCGTATATGGAGATTCAGTAAATCTTGCATCTAGGATGGAATCAAATGCCCCTGTTAATACTATAATGATTCCTGATTACACAATGAATCTAGTAAAAAAATCATTTCAATTTATAGATAATGGAGAAATCCAGGTAAAAGGTAAATCAGAGCCAATATCAGTATTTATTGTTGATTCGAAAAAAGATAAAAAAATATTACATACATCACCTTTTATAGGGAGAGATAACGAACTTGAACAATTAAATAAAACCTACTTTAAATGCAATAAGTATATTAAAACAGAAATGACTGAAAAAATTACAGTTGTGGGTATACATTCAGAAGCTGGAATTGGTAAGTCTCGTTTAATTTATGAGTTTTTATCAAATTCTGTCAATTTAAATGTAGATTTATATTCAATGGGTTCTTGCTCAAATGTATCCTCCCAACCGTATAATTTATTTATATCTTTAATTAAGGATTCTTTTTCGATATCAATAATTGATAATCAGAATATAGTTAAAGATAAAATAGAATCTGGAATAAAGCACTTAATTTCATTAAATCCAGAGAAAGATAAAGTATTAAATGACTCGAAAGTTTTTTTAGGTCTTTTATTAGGTATTAAATATGATGATAAAAGACTAAATGATAAAAAAGAAATAGTTAATCATATAAGAATATCTATCAGAATATTCATCGAGTGTTTATGTAGTAAGGCTAATCAAAAAAAATGTGCTTTCATCCTTGTTATGGAAGATATTCACTGGATTGATAACATGTCAATGCAAACACTCGAGTATTTATTGCAAACATTTAATATTCAAAGTAAAAGAGATTCATCTAGTTTAGCCGTTCCATTATTTATTTGTACATATAGAACTGAGTATTCTTTAGATGAGAAAATTGTATCAAATTCTATATTTATAGATACAATATTAAAACCATTAACTAAAGATTCATCAATTGAACTTATAAAGGAATTAACTAGTAGTATCGAATTGGGTCAGAAAAAAGTACTTGAGTTATATGATAAATCGAGTGGAAATCCATTTTTTATTGAAGAATGGGTAAGCTTAATAAAAGAAAAGAATATTAGTGACAAAGTTGATAGGAGTCGTGAATTAATTGAAGATTATAGTATCCCAAATACACTTAATTCTTTAATATTAAGTAGAATAGATTCGCTTGAAAAAGATTTAAGATTATTATTACAAAAAGCAACCATTATTGGCGAAGAATTCTTTTTGAAAATACTTTCGTTATTAGAAGATAAATTAGGTTTGAAAAAAGATATAAAAAAACCAATAGATAATCTTGAAGCTGAAAACTTTATCCATCATTTTCTAAAACAAATAGACCAATACAAGTTTAAACATATTTTAACTAGAGATGTAGCCTATAGTACAATTCTTAAATCTAATAGAAAAGTTTTACATAAATCAGTTGCAGAAGTTATAGAAGAAAATTTTCCTGATATCATTGAAAAATTTTATTATGAACTGGCTGTTCATTATGATCATGCGCAAAATTATGACAAAGCTATTAATTATTTAGAAAAATCTGGAAATAAATTTCAAAATCTTCTTGATATGAAAAATGCATTATTGTGTTATAAGAGAATAATTGAAATATATAAAGACCAAAATATAAATAAGAATGAAACGCTCTATTTAGCACAAAGCCAATTAGGGAAAATATATGGATTTTTAGGCAAGACAGATAAATCAATATCATTGTTTACCTCATTAATTGATAATAAAGATAAAATCTCAAAAACTATATTATCTAAGATATACCTTTATCTTGGTGATGTTTATGAAAATAAAAGAGAGAATGATTTATCATTAGAAAATTATAATAATTCTTACAAGTTAAGTAAACAGATTGGCGATAATGATTTATCTGCTGAACTTAATAGATGTATAGGAATTGTAATGATGAATACAGGTAGCTTTGATGAAGCTTTAGATTGTTATAAAAAACATATGAATCATTTTCTTAAAGAAAAAAATAAGATTCAAATTGCTACTATAAGTGGAAATATTGGTTTAATCCACTTTCACAAAGGAAAATTTGACGAAAGTTATAAGTTTTTTGAAAAGCAATATCAAATATGTAAAGAATTAGATTCTAAACAGCTTTTACAGCATGCACTTGGAAATATGGCTTTGATTGATAATATAAAGGGAGAATATAAAAGTGCTATTGCAAAATTTGATGATATTTTAACTATATGTGAAGATATTAACGATACAATTAGTATTTCTAATACTTTGGGAAATATAGGTATAGCTTATAAGAATATTACAGAGTATGATAGAGCAATTGAACACTATGAAATGCAGCTTAAAATAGCTGAAAATTCACAATTTAAAAGTCATATATGCAGTGCTAACACTAATATGGGTGTAGCATATTATCATATGGGTAATTTTAAAAAATCTTATGAGCTTTATCAAAAATCAGAAAAGATAATTAATCAAATAAATGATAAGAATCTAGAGTCTATGCTTTATGGTAATAAGGGAATGTTATTATTTGATATGGGCAGACTTGATGATGCTTTTGATGAATATAAAAAATCATATGAAATTTTTTCTTCTTTAAATAATGTAAGAGGACTAGCCTTGATTAACTATGAAAAAGCAAAAATCCTTTTCTATAAAAATAATTTCAAAGAATCAGAAA
>CBFHVR010000049.1:0-14005 GCA_965659495.1 uncultured bacterium | reverse complement strand
TTTCCTTATATTATTACTATATGCTTCACCTTTAGCATTTATATCAATAATTTTTACCCCTTGATTATCATTATCATCGATTATTAAACCTAATAAATCATATCTGGTTTGATCTTTATAAGAATTTCCAATAGAATTTTCATTTGGTCTTTGACCCAGTATAACAGATATTGATTGTAATAGTTCATTTCTAACAATTGAAAAAACAGCAGTTTCACCTGGTCTTAGATTTGATACATCATTTCTAAGTTGATTTGAATTTTCAATAGGTTTTGAATTAAGCGAAATAATTACATCTTTTTCTTTTAATCCTCCATTATCTGCTGGGCCATCTTCAACAATCATACTAATAAATGCACCTTTCTTATTTTCTAACCCTAAAACTTTTGCTTTGTTTTCATCCAAATCTTGAATCATAACTCCAAGATAACCCCTTAAAACTTGTCCACCATTTATTAGATCTTCGATAACTCTTTTAGCTTGATTTATAGGAATTGCAAAACCAACACCTGCATTAGATTTTGAAAATCCATCGGTTGCAATTGCAGTATTTATACCAATTAAATCACCGTTTAAATCAAACAATGCTCCTCCTGAATTTCCTGGGTTAATAGCTGCATCATGTTGTATAAAATTTTCAAAATTAGCTCTTGATATGACTTCACTTCTTCCTTTTGCACTTACTATCCCACAAGTTACAGTGTGGTTCAAATGAAGACCAAAAGGACTTCCTATTGCAATAACCCATTCTCCAATTTCTAAATCATCTGAATCTCCCATTGAAGCTTGTTCTAAATCAACAGCATTAACTTTTAGTACTGCCAAATCAGACAAAGGATCAGTACCTAATATTTCTGCTTCAAGTTCTCTTTTATCAAATAAAATTACCTTTATCTCATTTGCATCATCTATAACGTGGTTATTTGTTAGAATGTAACCTTTGTTTTTATTTATAATTACTCCAGAACCAATTCCTTGTGATTTTCTTTCTTGAGGTTCAAAAGGGTCTGAATTTCCAAAGGGATCAAAAAAGAAAGGATTTATATACTGTTCAGTTTTTTCTGATAAAATGGAGACTACAGCAGGACTTCCTTCCTGAGAAACTTTAATAAATAACTCATTAAAATCATTCTTATTTGGGTAAGAAAATAAAAATCCCATAAATAATAGCATAAATATTTTTTTCATCTACATCCTTTGTTTTATTTTGTTATAAATTATAATATTATATTTGCAACAGGTTCCAAATTTATTAAAAAAAGATAAAAATTAGGAGAAAAAAATGAGATCAGTTTTGGTAACAGGTGTTAGCACGGGTATAGGAAAAGCAATTGCAGAAGAATTATTAAATAACGATTTTTTTGTAATAGGAAGTGTAAGAAAAAAAGAAGATGCAAAATATTTTGAAGATAATTATGGTAAAAATTTTAAAAAAGTAATATTTGATGTTACAAAAAAGAAAGAAATTGAAACTGCAAAGAAAGAAGTTGAAAAAATATTATCTGAAAATAAAAGTTATTTATGCTCGATTGTAAATAACTCAGGTATAGCATTAGGTGGTCCAGTTAGATATTTAGATGTTGATATTTTTAGGAAGCAATTTGAAGTTAATTTTTTTGGATTGATTGAGGTTACAAAATGCTTTTTGGATTTATTAATTGAAAACAATAAGTATGAAATGAAAAACAAGATAATTAACATTGGTTCAATAAGCGGTAAAAGAGCATATCCTTTTGTAGCTCCATATACTTCTTCTAAGCATGCTTTAGAAGGTTTTTCAGATGCTTTAAGAAGGGAACTACTCATACATAATTTAGACGTTGTTTTAATTCAGCCTGGTCCAATTAAATCAGCTATTTGGGAAAAAGCTCCTTCGATTGAGGATAATCCTTTTCTGAAAACAGAATATGAAATTCCATTAAGAAAATTCTTTAAAGGGTATATTCAAATGGGTATGAATGGATTAAACCCACAGATTATTGGCCAACGAGTTGTTAAGATACTAATGACTAATAAGCCAAAGACAAGATATGTAATTACTCCACAAAAAATTAAAAATTATTTAATGCCTGGGTTTTTACCTGATAGATGGGTGGATAGATTAACGGGGAAAATGCTTGGCCTTATTAAAAAAAATAAAAAGGCCCTAGAAAACTAGGACCTTTTATATTTTAAGGAGGAGTTGTATAAACTCTTAATCTATATTATTCATTATAACATTATTAGACAATTAAATTAATGTAATAGAGTGTAACTAGCTAGTAAGGACTTTTTTCTTTGTGTATAGAAACCAAATATAGCTAATTATAGAAGAAGAAAAGCATGATATAAATATAGCAACCCAAGCATAGTTTAAAGGCTTTTCAAGGTATATTATAAAATAATAAGCAAGAGAACAGCTTATAATTATCACTCTAAAGCAAGTTATTATAAACATTGGATATGCTTTCCCAAGTCCTTGCATGCATCTGCTTGATATCATTGTGATTGTTACAAATGGGACAGCAAATGAAAATATTTTAAAATATTCAGTCCCAATGCTTATAATTAACATATCATTGGTGAATAATGAGAGAATTGAATTTGATAGATAATAGAAAATTAACCCAAAAATTAATGAGATAATAATACCTGTTTTCATACAGTAATAAAAAATATAGTTAATTAAATTATATTTTTTTGCACCATAAAACATCCCAATTAAAGTGACCATGCTTGTAGCTAATGATATTATAGGAATAAAAAATAGATGCTCAATTCTATGAGCAGTTGAGTACGCTGCTATCGCACTTGTTGAGTATTCAGATAAATTTAAAATAGAATTATAGAAAAACAAGCCAATTGACATAATTACCATTGATAACGAAGCGGGTAATCCTAGTTTTAGAATTTTATTAAATATTTCTATATCATAAATGAAATTTTTAAGATTTAAAGAAATATACGAACGTTTTTTGAATATCATCAAATAACAAAAAATTATAAATACAACGGCTTGGCTTGTTACGGTGGCTATTGCTGCTCCCTTTATTTGCATGTAATAAATAAGAGGAGGATCAAGCATTAGATTTATAACTGTACCTAATCCTAGAACTTTCATCGGTAAAAGTGTATCCCCTTCTCCAGATAAAATGGAGCGAAAAAAAATACTTAAAACCATAAACGGAATTCCAAATAGCATTGTATAAAAATAACTACTTGCATGAGTAAACACCTTAATATTTTCTGATTGATATTGTAATAAATAATCACCAAAAAAAATTCCAATTAGTATAAAAAATAGAGAGAGGGCAAATCCTAGTATAATGATGTGTTCAGCAGCATTATCAGCTTGTTTTTTTTCTTGTTCTCCAATTTTTTGCGCTATAACAGCTGTTGCACCTGATCCTAATCCAAAGGTTATACCCATAATAATAAACATAGGTGGAAAAATCAATCCTAAACCTGCTAACGCATCTCCACCAACCCATTTACCAATAAAAGCTGTATCAATTAACATATAAATGGCTTGTACGCTCATACCAAGCATCATTGGAATCGATAATTTCCATATTGCTAAAGATGGGTTTTTTATAAATTCGTTTAGTTTATTTTTTGATTTAGTCAATCAGGGGCATTCTTTTGATTGTTTTAGTATGAAATATATCATCACTGAAACCCAAATTAATCTTAATATCGCTTACTTTTAACAGTGTGGAATGATTTTTTTGAATATTTTCAACAAATAGCTCATCCATAATTAGATAGTCTTCAATAAGTGAATATTTAATAATTTTTGTCTTTAATAATTTTTCATCTTTATCATAGGACTCTTCTTTGAATGATAAATAATTTACTTTATCAACCCATGAAATATGTTTACTGTATTCACTGTCATCATCGTTTGGCGTACTTTCTAAAACAAAGCATTTTTGTGAATTATCATCTTTAAAACAAGGTGAATCATTGTTCAAAATTTTATACTTATAATCATCTAATTCTCTGTTTGTCATATCTTCAAAACTTAGATCTGATCCCATAAAAGAATCAGATTTTTTTTGTGATGAAATTCTTCTAAATTTTTTAAAAGCTGGAAGCCACATATTCATAAAATCATCTCCATCTTCCTGCTCGATTTTTAAAAAAGAAATGCCATAATCATCTTTTGGCTTAAGAAACCAAATCATTTGTTTTTTACTGTCATCTTTAGATTTGCTTATTAATAGTAAGTTTTTTTCCTTACCTTTTTTATTTGTTAATATCATTGAGCTATTTGATTGTGTATCAAAAGGTTTAGGTCTATCTTTTATTTTTTTTGCAAGCTCTACTCCTGTCATAGAAAAAAGTAAGTTGAAGTAAACCAATATATGTAAATAAGTATTCATAATTCCTCTATAATTTATGTTTAAAATGTTCAATAGATGAAGCTAAAAGAGTTAAAGTTCCAAAAGAACATGCAGCCATTGCAAATACCATTAATCCACCAATTTGAGCTAGTGGAATTATTGCAGATAATATTAAAGCTGCAAAACCCATATTTGAAAAAGCATCAAGTATTATTGGATGTCCTACATTGTTAATTGTTTTAATTGTTTTATTAGATTTTTTCATTTTCAATAATTCTCTATATTCAGAAGTATAATGAATTGAAAAATCAACACCAACTCCAATAATAATTGAGCTCAATATTGCTGTCATATGTGTCAGATCTATCCCAAGTAAACCCATTAGACCAAAATTAACTATAACAGCTGAAGCCAGTGGAAGAATAGATAAAAATCCAAATTTCCATGATCTAAAAAACATAGTACATACAATAAATATTATAAGCATTGATAAACCAATACTAAGAATAGAAGATTTTATGACCATCCAAATAAATTCAGATAAAATAATCATTATGCCAGATAATCTAAAAGTTAAATCTGTATCTTTAAGTTCTTGACTAATATGATTTTTTATATTTTGTCTGTATTCTATTAATTCAGTTGTTGAAAATGTTTTCATTAAGCTTGTAACTATAGTAGAGTTATTTTCATAGTTGATTATTTTATCTAATTCTGTATCATCATTCATTCCATAAAGAAAAAATAAATTATTTATCTCTTCTCTAGTGTTTGGAATTGTATAATATTTTGGATCACCGTCCATGATAGTCTCATGAAGCTGTTTTACAATATCTGTAATAGAAATAGTGCTTGTAACTATATCCATTGAGTCTAAATATTTTTCAATGGATTCTATTTTTATAAGATTTTCAGGATTTTTTAAAGCTCCTTCTTCATCGGATTCAATATTTACCATTAAATTTAAATTTCCAGTCATATTATTGTCTAAAAACAATGCTGAATCTCTAATAATATTGCCCTTCTTAAACATTTTAATATAATTAACTTCAACATTTATTAATGTTATACCAACAATTGCAATTCCAATAAATAATAAAGAAGGATATAGAACTTTTTTAGGATTTTTAATTACAATTAATCCAAATTTATCGATTGATTTTTCTAACAAACTTTTTCTATTGATAGCTTTTGAATTAATCTTCCAATTCACTAAAGCTATGGTTGCTGGCATTAATGTTAATGATAAGAACCAGGCCCAGAAAATTCCAAATGCTAGAACTATTCCATATCCATTCATACCAGTTAAAGGGGAAAATATTAATGTTAAAAAAGCTAAGGAAGTTGTTATTGTTGTTAAGGTGATAGGTAGTACTAGATGATTCATTGTTTCTTTAATTGCCTTTTCTGAATTTTTTAATTTTCTAAGTTCTTTAAAAAACCTGCCAACAATATGTACTCCATCAGAATTTGCGATTGTTAATAAAACAATAGGCATAGAAACGTGATTTAGAGTGAAATAAAAAATATCAGATTTTGTAAAATTATAAATCCAACCCATAAAACCTAGCATCCCTAATAATGAAAGACTAATTATAGAAATAATAATAGATACTGCAGGAATATTTCTGAAGTTAACTAATAAGATGAGACACATTAAAAATAATCCACACATAACAAGCACTTTTACCTCACTTGCTACAAGTGCTGGTGTTGCACCTGTTACATACGCTTGACCTCCATAATGATAGTCTAATTCTATAATTTCATTATTATAATTGTAGCTTTTAAATCGATCTGTAAGACTGTGCATAAAATAAGTTATATCTGCATATCTATTGTTTTCTCTAGGCCTTATTACTATATTTAAATAGTCTTCATCCTTACTTACAGTACTGCTTTTTAATTCTTTGTTATCATTAAGGTACATTACAATAGAATCAAGTTGCATTGAGTTTATATTTTTTTGTGGCATCAAATCTTCAACGATGATAGAACTATCTAATTGACCAAAATATATTTTACTTGCTGTAGCAATAGATATCACTTCCTCAATAGGTTCATAGTCTTCGAGTGATTGAGACATTTCCCAAACGATTTTTAAAAGCTCTGGGTTTAAAGCATTTGAGTTTTTATTTCCAAGAGCTATATACATGAATTCTGAATTACCAAACTCTTGTCTAATATCATTAAAAGTAATGATAGATTCTATATCTTTAGGAAGTAGTTTGACCATATCATCATCTTGCACAATATGTCTCATCCCAGAAATCAATATTATGTTTAAAAATAAAACTAGAGCAATAGCAATTTTTGGAAATTTTAATGATTTATAAGTTAGATATGTTTTTAAATATTTCAATTTTGAATTAATTAATATTAATTTTAGCCCATTATAGATTTATATTTTATTGTAGATTTCTCCATTAAACAAAGATATAAATATTACAGATTGTTACTTAAATTATGATATAAAAATAAGGGATTTATTAATGTATAAAACATCAAATGAATTTATTGAAAAATTAATTTCTAGGACTCCAGGAGAAATAGAATTTCATCAAGCAGTTAAAGAAGTTATGCATTCTATATGGGACCATATTCAAGAAAATCCGGAATATCTTCATGCAAATATTCTTGATAGAATTGTAGAACCAGAAAGAGTAATTATGTTTAGAGTTCCATGGCTTGATGACAATGGTAATATACAAGTTAATAGAGGGTACAGAATTGAGTTTAATTCTGCTATAGGTCCTTATAAGGGAGGTTTAAGATTTCATCCTTCCGTTAATTTAGGAATACTAAAATTTTTAGGTTTTGAACAAATCTTTAAAAATAGTTTAACAACTATTTCAATGGGTGGTGGTAAAGGTGGAGCAGACTTTGATCCAAAAGGTAAATCAAATGAAGAAGTAATGAAGTTTTGTCAATCATTCATGACTGAATTACAACGACATATAGGACCCTACACAGATGTCCCCGCTGGAGATATAGGTGTTGGTGGACGTGAAATAGGTTATATGTTTGGTCAATATAAAAAAATTAGAAATGAATTTACAGGTGTATTAACTGGAAAGGGACTAAATTGGGGAGGAAGTTTAATTAGACCAGAAGCAACTGGCTATGGTACAGTTTATTTTGCTGAACAGATGTTAAATAAAAAAAGTGATTCTTTTAAAAATAAAATAGTTTCTATATCAGGTTCAGGGAATGTTGCTCAGTATGCAGCTGAAAAAGTAAATCAATTAGGTGGAAAAGTTGTTTCTTTATCAGATTCTTCAGGGACTATTTATGATAAAAATGGTATTGATGATGAAAAATTAAAGTATGTTTTTGATTTAAAAAATAATCAAAGAGGTAGAATTAAAGAGTACTTAAATAAATTTAAAGCTGAATATTTAGATGGCCAAAAACCTTGGAATATAAATTGTGATATTGCATTACCATGTGCTACACAAAATGAGATTAATAAGTCTGAAGCAGAAACATTAATTAAAAATGGTTGTATCTGTATTGCTGAAGGTGCAAATATGCCTTCAGATAATGATGCAATAAATGTTTTTTTAAATAATAAAATACTTTTTGGTCCTGGAAAAGCTGCTAATGCTGGTGGAGTAGCAGTATCTGGGCTTGAAATGAGTCAAAATAGTGTATTTTCTTCTTGGTCTAGAGATGAAGTTGATTTAAAATTAAGTAAAATCATGAAAAATATTCACTCTCAATGTATTGAATTTGGTTCTGAAAATAATTATATTAATTATGTTAAAGGAGCAAATATTGCAGGCTTTATAAAAGTTGCTGATTCAATGCTTGATCAGGGAGTGGTTTAATTGACCAGATATTTTCTTATTATATTATTTATTTCATCTATACTTTTTGCGAATAATAATAGAAGAAGTTGCCTGAATCATTCTGAAGAATCTAGAGCTCGTCCAGAAAGAGATACATTTATTTTATCCCCCTCAGGTAATTTTCATATTCATTATGATGTTGAAGGATATAATGCTCCTGATTTAGATGATTCAAATACTCCAAATGGAATTCCCGATTACGTAGATGAAGTTGCGCTAGCAGCTGATAACGCAAAAGAAATAATTGTAAATCAGTTGGGCTTTTTAGAAGAAGTTAAAGATGAAGATGAAATCTACGATATTTACATTAAGAATTATTCAGCAGGTGTTTACGGATATAATATACCAGATGATAACATATCTGGAGCATCATATATCGAAATCGATAACGCTTATGAAGAAAACATGTATTTAACTTCTGGTTTAAACACAATGCGATTAACTGTAGCTCATGAGTTTTTTCATGCAATTCAAAGAGCTTACCGTAGTTCTTCTTCTTTTGGGGAGGGATATTTTTGGGAGATGTCTTCAACATGGATTGAAGATATTGTTGTCCCAGATGGAAATGATTATATATTTTGGGTTGAAGATTTTTTTGAAGATGTTAATCAAAATATTTCATCAACAGATGGTTATAGTATTGCTTTATTTGGTCATTATTTAATGAATGTTATTGGTAATGGTAATAGCGATATTATAAAAAAAATATGGGAAAGATATTCTGAAGGAGGATCTTCATTAGAGGCTATAAAATATGTTTTAGAATTTGACTATAATACTTCATTTGAATTATGCTGGTCAGATTTTTGTTCAAGAAATTATTTTAATGGAGAGTATCAAAACATGGATAATGAAATTTATTTCCATATTGATCAGAAAGATGTGTTGCCTATCCAAAGTTTGAATATAAGTTTATCTAATCCTCAAACAATTAATACAAATATTGTGATTGAAGATATCTTTTTATCTAATCAGAATTCATATAATAATGTCTTAAAGTCAAGTAATCTATCTCAGATAACTTTTGATTTCAATCCATTACAAAGCTCGGCTAACTTGGAAGGATTTATATCTATTATTGCAAACTCTGGAAATAATTTAAATCAAATAATAAATATCCAAGATTTAAATAGTTCTATTTATGTAGCTCCAGATGATATCTTTTATTATTCAATTTCTTCAAATATAAATTGTTTTGTTAATGGAAATATTTCTATTTCTAATCAAGTTGAGATTAATTTGGGAGATGTTAACATTGATGATGAGATAAATATTTTAGATATTATTATGATAGTTGGTTTTATACTAAACAATTCTATGAATCAAATTCAATTTGAAAATTCTGATATAAATTCAGATGATATTATAAATATTTTCGATATAATTCTATTGATTGAAAGTATTATGAGCTTTGATTAGATTCCTGAAGAATCCTCTTCATTCATAGGTTCTGCTTTATTTAATTCTTTCTTTTTAAGAACGATACCCTTTCCGTTAATTCCATCAATTTTTATAGATAATGGTTCTTTCAAAGAAACAACTTTTAAATATTTAGATTCAAAATAATTGTTTTGTTTTCTTAGCCAATCCCAATCTATATGTTCCTTAGAATATTTTTTTCTAACAGTGAAATATCCAATGCGTAAATTGGTAATATTTTGAAAAAAGTGACTCCCAAATGAAGGATCTGGATCTAATTCGTCAATACCAATTTCTATAATTGCTCTAGCATAATTGATTTGTTCCCAATTAACAGGTATTCCTAGCCAATGATCTGATGTGCCCCATCTACCAGGCCCTATAAGTAAATATTTATTTTTGATTCCAAGTTTATTATTGATTTCTCCTATTTCATTTGCTATATATTTAGTCTTTTCTCTTTTGAATTTATTTGGATTAACATAAACTATATGAGATACAGAATTTATTTCTCCATTACCTAAAACTTGATTACTGTAACATAGAGAAATATTTTTATTTTTATAATTTGTAATATTTAATTCTTCATGCTTATTTCCAATAACCATAGGTTTCATTTGCAATAGACAAAATTCATCGGATTTATTTTTATGTAAATTTATTGCAAATTCAATTTCAACGGGACATCCCATAGCTTTTTCACCTAATATCATTATATCTTTTATAAGATTAGTTAAAGGAAATCTGTTATATTTAATTAAATTTGCAAAAGTAAGTACTCTAGTTCCTGAATATTTTAAAGAATCTCTTAATAAATTATCGCTTGTAATTGTACTGGCTATATTAGCTAGTTCTCCATCTAATTCAGCTATATCTAGATTGAACTTTTTTAAATTTTTAGATTCCCCAAATTTTAGTGGATTTTTACCTTTATTCATATCTAAAGCATAAAATTTGTTTTGAGAATTATTAATAGTTGATTTTATAGAGTAATATTGAGATAGTATTTTTGGATACTTAGGAGAAAACCTTAAAGATTTTTCACCATCAACTATTGTTTTACCTAAACCTAAAGCAGTAAAAACAACTCCCTCATTTCTTTTCATATATGAAACAGGGTAGTAATTATAACTTTGAGCAACTCCACTAAGACTAGGATAAAAAAGCTCATTATGTTTTTTACCAGCGAGCTCCATAATAATTATTGCCATTTTTTCTTCTTCTAATCTATGATCAGACTTATTTAATAATGACTTTGGATTTTGAAAAAATGTTGATGCGTACACTCTTTTTATTGCTTCAATTAGTTGGTTTAATCTATCTATTTCTAACTTGCTTGAATTTGGGAGCATGAAGGTGCTGTAAATTCCAGCTAAAGGCTTATATTGAGAATCCTCAAACAGACTTGAAGATCTAATTGCTAATGGATATTTTGTATTACTAATGATATTTTTTAAAACTCGAGTCTGTTTTTTTGGTAGTTCCGATTTAAGAAAAGCACTTAATATTTTTCTATTGTCTTTAGTGTTTAAAGCTATTTCCCATAACTTATTTGATTCCATAAATGAATCAAATTCATCAGTTCCAATAGCTATAATTTTAGGAACTCTTATATTAATTTCAGAATATTTAGATTTAAATGATTTTTTATCTAAAAGTTTATTTGCAAAAGCTAAACCTCTAGCTTTACCTCCGACAGAACCTGAACCTATTTGAATGAAATTATGAGAAAAATCATTTATTTTTTTTGAAAATTCTACAATTTTTGTTTTTGTTGATACATCTAAACTATCTGATAATAAATCAAGATAGTATTGTTTTCTTTGATCCAAGTTGTCAAAATCATTTTTTCTTATTTTTCTAAAATTTGAAGCTAAATCAAACTCTCCTCTAGTTGCCAACCAATTTGATAAATGATTCTTGGAAGCATGAAATTTAATTGAATCGCTTTTAGCTTTTTTTAATTTGTCAGTTAACTCATTAATATTCTTGGCTTTATAAATTTTCTTACTTGATGGAGATCTAAGTTTGAAGTCTCCAAATCCTAGCTCATCAATCATAAAGTTTTGTAATTCTTTAAAAAGTGTTGTTGAGTTTTTTTGAATAATTTTAATTGATGATTTTTTGAGTTCATTAGGAATATTTTTTTCTGTTGTTTGTAAAATTATAGGTATTTTAGATTCAATCTTCTTTAAATAATTAATTAATTTTAGTCCAGATAAATGATTTTTTTTATTTTTATATGGATACCTTAGATCTGAAACTATACCTAAAATATTATATCTGTATTTATCTATGTATTTGACAGCCGTATCATAATTTTTTAATAATATAATCTTAGGCCTTGCTCTCATATGTAGTATTTTTTGAGAGTTATTTAAACTCGTATTAATTAATTTTTTTGTGTTTGATATGATTTCCTTGTACAATATTGGTAGAATACTAGAATAATATCTAGGATTATCTTCAATAAATAAAACTGTTCTAACATCTGCTGTTTTAACATCTTTGGATATATTTTTTTTATCTTCTATTGATTTAATTGCAGCTGGAAATACATTTGAATTACCAGACCAAATAAAAATATCATCAAATATTTTTTGATCATGTATGGAAATATCTTTCAATTCAGATTGATCAAATGCAAGCAATACAAGAGGTTTTTTAGGGTATAATTTTTTTATTTTTTGACTAAACTTTATCGGATCCATATCAGAAATTCTCATCATAATTATTATTACGTCAAAAAATCTTCTATTAATTATTTCTGTTGCTTCTTTTGCAGATTGAGCATTCCATACTCTTGGAGCATAACTTAAATTCATTCCGATATACTCGGATAATATTTGCTCAGTTAATTTTCCATCCTGCTCTAGAATAAAAGCATCATATGGACTTGATACTAGCAATATTTCGTGTATACGGTATTGCATTAAATCTTGATAACCCCAATTGTTATTTGTTGTTTTAGATATCATTATTTATAAATGCTATAATTTTTTTAAAGTCATCACATATTAGATCAGCTTTATTATTTAAAGATTTTCTATTAATATTTTCTATAAATTGCACAAATTTTTTCGCATTTCGATATTTCTTTACTTCATAATCAGTGTATCCATCTCCAATGATTATCTTATAACCAGAAATATTTTTAGCTATTATATTTTTGCCATTATTTTTAGATAGTGGGTTATCCTCATCTATAGTAATATTATTGTTTTCATGTATGAATGTATTTGCAAAAATTTGATTTTCTTTAATATTAAAGCCTGCTATTACAGGCATGATAATTTCTTTAAATCCACCAGATATTATGTAACAATTCCCATAGTTTTTTCTAAAAAATTCTATATTTTCTTCAAAACTCTTACTAATATGTTTTTTTAAAAAAATAATAGTTTTATTTATGTGTTCTTGTTGAGGTTTAATTAGCTTTATTCTTTGATTAAGGGCCTCTGAAAAAGGAATTTTTCCAAGCATGGCTTTGTTCGTAATATCTTTAATCTGATTTAGAATTTTATCCTTATCACTTTTTGCATGCAATGCAAAGTCAGCTAAAATTTCAATAGTTTCGAGCTTAACAAAAGTACTATCAAAATCAATAATTAATTTAATTTTTCTATCCATGTAATAGAAATTTACAAATTTTTATCAGTTACATGTTGTAATAAATATCTTTTAATGATTTCCATGATAATTATATAACTTTATTCAACGCTAAAAAGGAGAAAAATTGAGGTTTAAATTATTATTTTTATTATCGGTTATTAATTTTGCAGTCGCTGCAAACTTTTTAATTAATGATGATGTAACATTATCTAATACTACCGTTTCTTTTAATATAGGTGAATATTCTATTGAAGAAAAAGGTGATTACAAAGAAATATTAACTACTTCTAAGGGAAGACTAGATAGATATGGTGAGCCAGATCTTCCTCAATTTAGTTTCAACTACGCTGTTGACAATACAAAGAGTTATAATGTTGATTATGATGTCTTAGAGTATGATGTGATTTCAAATATCGAATTATATCCAGCTCAAAAGAGAAACATTGATAATAAAATATTAAAAAATAATGATTTATACTTTTCTAATAGTGTATATCCAAATCAAAATTTAGAATATTCTATACAATCTCTAAGAGGATATGAAATGTTAAGTATTTCATTTGTCCCATTTGAATATAATCTTGAATCAAAAGAATTAAAAGTATACAAGAATGTTGTTTTTAACATTATAGAAACTGATGAAATAAGAGTTTCAAATAATGTAAGCAAAGGATCAAAAATATTTGAGAATATGTATAAAAATATGGTCATAAATGATTCTGATTATACTGATACAAGGACCATTCAAAAACCATCAATTTTATATATTTGTGGCGGCAATGTAGCAACTTCAGATTA
>CBFHVR010000048.1:0-31351 GCA_965659495.1 uncultured bacterium | reverse complement strand
CAGAGTTTAATAGAGATATAATTTCTTTTGGTATTTTAAAAGATATTGTAATTGATGAAAATAATATTAAAGTATTATTAAACCTAAAAACAAATAATGATGATCATAAAAAAATAATCAAAGAAGATATAATTAATCTTTTAAGTAAAAATTATGATTTCTTGAGTATTACTGTTGATTTTATTAAAGAACTTGAAGAATCTGGTAACAACAGCTTAGATAGAGTTAAAAATATAATTGCTATAGGAAGTTGCAAGGGAGGAGTAGGCAAGTCAACTGTAGCATTGAATCTAGCATGTCAATTATCAAAAAAATATAAAGTAGGTCTACTAGATTTAGATATTTATGGACCAAGTTTGCCAACCATGATTAAAAATTATGAACAACCAGAATTAATTGATAATAAATTAATTCCCTTTAAAAAGTATGGAATGGAATTCATGTCTTTTGGATTTATAAACAATGATAATAAATCTACAATATGGAGAGGTCCTATGGTAGCAAGAATGACTCAACAATTTTTTGATAATGTAAATTGGGGAGACTTAGATTTTTTATTTATTGATTTGCCTCCTGGTACTGGAGATATACAATTAACTTTAGTCCAAAAAATTGCATTAACTGGAGCTATAATTGTTACTACTCCTCAAGATTTATCATTAATTGATGTAGAAAAAGGTTCAGATATGTTTAGAAAAGTTAATGTTCCTATTTTAGGTGTAGTAGAAAACATGTCGAATTATTGTGTTAAAGGAAAAATATCTGGTATTGATAATTATACAGATATTAAGCTGTTATTAGAGAATAAAAAAATTGATATTAATAGTAATGGTGATTTTGAAATATCTTTTAATATTTTTAGTGGACTAGGAGGATCAAAAGAAAGTGATAGATTAGATGTTCCTCTTCTTGGAAAATTAAATATAGACTCACATTTATCGTCTTGTGCTGATAGTGGTACTCCTTATGTTTTAGAAGATTTAGATACATATAATTCAAAAGAATTTTACAATATTTCAAAAAAAATTATTGATTAATTTTGAAGCCAAAAATAAAAAATAAAGTTCCAAATCATATTGCAATAGTCATGGATGGTAATGGAAGATGGGCGCGTAATAAAAAATTAGATAGATTTAAAGGTCATGAAAAAGGTGTTAAAGTAGTTAAGGAAATCACAAAGTATTGTTCAGAGCTAGGTGTTAATTATTTAACTTTATATACATTTTCTAATGAAAATTGGAATAGACCTGCCAGTGAAGTATTATCTTTGATGAATTTATTTAGAAAAACATTGATCAAAGAAGTTAATCTGATATTAGAAAATGATATAAAATTTAAAGTTATTGGAGATAGGTCAAAGTTAGATTTGTTAACTAGAAGAAAAATAGATGACTTAGAGTCAAAAACAAAAAATAATAAAAAAATGAATTTAGTTTTAGCTCTTAGCTATGGAAGTAGACAAGAAATTATTACAGCAATTAATAAACTTTTAAAAAATAAAACAAGTGAAATAAATATTGATGATTTTACAAGTTCACTATATACAAAAGAAATACCAGATCCTGATTTATTAATTAGAACTGGGTATGAAAAACGTCTATCAAATTTTTTATTATGGCAAATAGCCTATTCCGAAATATTTTTTATAGATGAATATTGGCCTAATTTTAATAAGGAAATATTAAAAGATATTATAGATGAATATAGCTTAAGAGAAAGAAGATATGGTAAGTTGGATTAAAAATAATAATAAAATTTTTATATTTATTTTTTCATCATTTCTAATTTCAAATGATATATACATATCTAAAATTGAAGTAGAAGGAATTGTCACTGCGACTAAAAATCAGATATTTAGAAATATTGGTTTATTCCCAAGCGAACCTTTTGATGATAGTAATAATAATGGTATTTTTGATATCGATGAACAATATATTGATGAAAATTATAATAATAAGTTTGATAATGGCTCATTAATTTCTAATAAAAATTCTCAAATTGATTTTGAAAGATTTAGTTTAGCAATCAAAAGTTTGTTAAGGTTAAAAGTTTTTTCAGATGTTCAATTTTTTGTAACTGGATATTACGATAATTTTATTGATCTTAAGATTGTCGTTGAGGAATTCCCTGTTTTAAAAGAAGTGAAATTCTTAGGATGTAATAAAATTAAAGACTCAACATTATTAGACAAAATTAATCTTACAACAATGCAAAGATTATCTAATAATGATATAATAAAGGCTAAAAATATTATAATTGATGAATATAAAAATAAGAACTATCATAATATCAAAGTTGACTATGAGCTTCAAGATACAGGTGATATCTATTCAAAAAGTATTTTATTTAAAGTTTTAGAAGGAAGTAAAGTAAAAATTAAAAAAATTAATTTTACAGGTAATAATAATTATAGTAAATCAAAATTATTAAAAAACTTAACTAATACTAGCGAACATCGTTGGTATAAATTTTGGAAAGGAAAGTTCGTAGAAAATGATTTTGATATTGATATAAAAAATATAGAAACTTTTTATAAAGACAATGGTTTTAAAGATATGCAAGTAGTAGATAAAAAAATTAATATATCTCAAGATGCAATTGAATTACTTATTTCAATTAGTGAAAATGAAATAAGTTATTTTGGTAGTTTTTCATTTGATGGTAATGAAATATTTAGCGATGATGAACTAATAATAGATTTAGGGCTATCTGAGAATCAAATATATTCTAAAACTGAATTTGATATTGCAATTGGTAATTTAAAGTCAAAATATTTAGATGAAGGGTACTTTTTTGTCCAAATGGATTATGAAATTATACCTGATATTAAAAATAATTTAGATATCAATTTTTTTATTACTGAAAATGAAAAAACTAAAATAAGAAAAATATCTATTTCAGGTAATAATAAAACATATGAAAATGTGATTAGAAGAGAAATGAAGATTTATCCTGGGGATATTTTTAGTTATAATAAAATTTACGATAGTTTAAATAGTATTTTTCTTCTTAATTATTTTGAAAATGTTGTCCCTGATATTTCAACTATTAGTAATTCTGATAATCAAGTTGATATTAAATTATCAGTTATTGAAAAAGAAACTGGAAGAGCAAATTTTAGTATGGGATATAATGAAGTCCAAGGCTTAACTGGAGGTGGAGGGTTTGAATTTATTAATTTTATGGGTAAGGGGCAAATGCTCTCAGTTAATTATTCGAAAGGTCTTCAAAATCAAATTCAAAATCAGTCGATAACTTCAAATAGCTCCACATATAACGATTATGAATCATTTTCATTTAGCTTTAGAGAACCTAGATTATTTGACACACCTAATTCAGTTGGATTTTCTATTTCACATAGCGAACAAGGTCAGAGCTCAAATAGCTTATTAAAATATGATACTGTTTCAGATAGAGTCTCAATAATGTTTGGTCGTAGATTTCAATGGCCTGATTATTTTTTCAAGGGCAATTGGTCACTATCTGTAAGAAAAACAGATTATAGAGGTCCTATAGATGAATTATTAGATGATTTTGATCAATCTATTATAGTTGAGGAGAGTAGTACTTTTGGTTATGCTTCAAGAAGAGGTGTTGCTGTTTCACAAATTATATCTAGAGATAGTAGAAATAGACCAGAATTTCCAACTGAAGGTTCAAAGTTTTTATGGTCCTCTACTTTTTCAGGATCATTATTAGGTGGTAATGAGAGTTACCATAAACAGGTTTTTAGCTTTGATTGGTATTCACCAGTTTATGATGAAATAGTTATGTTCCAAAATCTTAAATTTGGTGCCTTATTAGAATTAGACGATAATCAATTTATTCCTTATAGTGCTAGGTTTGTAATGGGAGGGACAGGTATACCTTATGGAGAAATGTTGAGAGGATATGTTGATAACGGTATAGGTCCTAAAAAAATAAATTCAGGATATTTAAGTTCTGATGGTGGAAAAATAATGGTTAAATATTCAATGGAATTACGGTATAAATTTTCAGATTCTCCAACAATATATGGTCTTATTTTTGGAGATGCAGGAAATGTTTGGGAAGATTTTGAATCGGTTGATATTTTTAATTTAAAAAGAGCAGTAGGTATTGGTGTAAGAATTCATATGCCAATGCTTGGGATGCTAGGTTATGATGTAGGTTATGGTTTCGATAGTATTTATAATGATTCTAATACACCTTCAGGGTGGGAACATCATTTGCTATTCGGAATGCCAATGAATTAATAAAAAAGGAGAAATAGTGAAAAAAATAATATTAATAATATGTTCTATCATAGTTTCGTTAATGTATGCTGACACTAAAATAGGATATATTGATTCTCAAATAATTATGTCCGAATACGAAGATGTAAGACAAATTCAAGTTGAATTAGAAAAAGAACAAAAAAGATTGCAAACGATTTACGAGAAGAAGCTTACATCTCTTGATAGTCTAACAAATGCATATCAAACAGGAAGTATAATTTTAAGTGAACAAAAAAAGAAACAAATGGAATCTGATATTACTAGAAAACAACAAGAAATTCAAGAATGGCAATTGAAATATTTTGGACCAGAAGGAGAACTATACAAGCTCCAAAATGAGTTATTAGCTCCAATATTACAAACAATTGATAAGGTTATTAGATTAATAGGAGAAGAGAGAGGATATGATTATATTTTTGATGCAGTCCAAGGGTCTATAGTTTATGCATTAGATTCACATAATTTAACTTCAGACGTTCTAGATTCACTTAAAAAAGCTAATATCAATGAAATTAAAGAATAATCTATGTTTTTAGTTTCAGAAATTTCAAAATTAATTAATGGTAAAATTATTGGAGATTCTGATTTTTTAATCGAAGGAATATGTAGTATTAAAAATGGTAAAATCAACCATATGACATATTTAAAAAATTCTTCATATAAAAGATATTTAAAAAAATCAAATGCATCTGTATTTATTATTGATAAAGATTTTAATGAAATATATAAAGACAAAATATATATAAAAGTTGATAATTCTGGTTTAGCATTTATAAAAGTTTTAAAATATTTTAAAAAAAAAATAATGACAAATAATAAAAAAAACAATATATCAGATGCAAAAATCTTAGATAATGTGAGTTTAGGTGAAAATGTTCATATAGGTAGAAATTCAATTATCTATCCTGGTTGTTATATAGGTGATAATTCAATAGTTGGTGAGAATTGTATTTTATATCCCAATACTATCCTTTACAAAGATGTTGAAATTGGTAATAACTGTGTTATTGATGCAGGGTGTGTTATTGGTGCTGATGGTTTTGGACTTATTCAAGATAATGATATAAGTTACAATATCCCCCATATTGGAAAAGTTTTAATTGGAGATTATGTTACTATAGGCTCTAATACCTGTATTGATAGAGGGACTATAGATGATACGATAATAGAAGATAATGTTAAAATAGATAATATGGTACAAATTGCTCATAATGTTAAAATAAATAATAACTGCGTGATAGCAGGCCAAGTTGGTATTGCAGGTAGCACTGTTCTTTATGAAAATGTTAAAATTGGAGGTGGTGTAAGTATTATCGATAATTTAGAAATTGGTAAAAATTCTGTTATTTTAGGAAATTCATTTGTTTGGAAAAATGTTAAAGAAAATTCTTTTATATCAGGTGATCCAGCTGAAGATCATAAGTTAAGATTAAAAAAAATAGCTTCTCTTAATAGAATCGTTGAGAAAAATAAATAATGGATAAACAAAAAACTATATCTTCTGAAGTTTCCTTTTCAGGAATTGGACTGCATACAGGTGAAAAATCTCATATTACACTAAAGCCAATAAAAGAAAATTCTGGTATTATTTTTAAAAGAGTCGATCTCGAAGAGCCTGTTTATATAGAAGCTATTTTAGAAAATGTTATTAGCACAAATAGAGGAACAACAATTGGGAAAAAAAATGTTGAAATTTTTACTATTGAACATTTATTATCTTCTCTTTATGCGTTAGAAATTGATAATTTATTAATTGAAATTGATAATATTGAACCTCCAATTCTAGATGGTAGCAGTGTAATATTCTTTAATGAAATATTAAGTTGTGGATTAAGTGAACAGGATGCTAGTAGGAACTATTGTAAAATATCAGAGCCTATAATTTATTGTGATGAAAACTCTGATATTGTATTAAAAATATTACCATCAGAAAAATTTTCTATTACTTTTGAATCAGATTTTCCATTTAAAGGTGTAGGCAAACAAAAATTTACTTTAAATTCGATATCTGACTATAGTAAAGAGGTAGCTTCATCAAGAACTTTTTGTTCTCTTGATGAAATAATTTTTTTAAAAAAAGATAACTTAATTAAGGGTGGGAGTTTAAATAATGCAGTTATTTTTTTAAGTGAAAAAAATACTAAAGCTGATGTAAATAAAATTCAAGAATATTTAGGTAAAAGCTTAGTCTATGATGAATCAAATAATACATTAAATAATACTAAATTAAGATATAAAGATGAACCTGTGAGACATAAAATATTAGATTTAATTGGTGATTTATCGTTGCTTGGAAAACCAATATTAGGTCATGTTTACTCATATAAAAGTGGTCATAGATCAAATATAAAATTTGGAAAATTAATCAAAGAAATGAATTCTGATTTTAAGTTTAATAAAAAAGAGGTAAAACAAGTTATTCCGCATAGAGAACCATTCTTATTAATAGATGAAATTATAGGCGGTATTCGAGGTTCTTCAGTTATAGCAAAAAAAAATGTAGTTGATACAGACTATTTTTTTAGGGGGCATTTCCCTGGAAATCCTATTATGCCTGGAGTTTTGATTTTAGAAAGTATGGCTCAAGCAAGCTGTTTTTTGTCATTTGACAATGTTGAAAATTCTAATGAAAAAATGATGTTACTATCAATTATAAATAGTTCTAAATTTTTAAAAAAAGTTGTACCAGGAAATAAATTGATTTTAAGAGTGAAACTAAATAAAATAAGATTGGGTACTGCTAGTATGGAAGGAACAGCTTTTGTTGACAATCAAATTGTTGCTAAAGCTTCTTTTATGGCAACTATTGTGGATAAAAAAAATGAATAAATTTCATAAAACAGCATTAATTAATAATAATGCAAAAATTGGTAAGAATGTTACTATTGGTCCTTATTCAATAATTGATGATAATGTCATTATTGGTGATAATAGTGTCGTTTATCCTTATGTTCATATTAAATCAAATACAATTATTGGTAAAAATAATAAAATTTTTCAAGGCTCGGTTTTAGGTGAGGATCCCCAAGATTTAAAATATAATGGAGAAAAAACATTCTTAGAAATTGGCGATAATAATACTATTAGAGAAAATTGTACTTTAAATAAAGGAACTTCTCATGCTAATAAAACCATTATTGGCAGTAATTGTTTATTAATGGCTTATGTACATGTAGCTCATGACTGTATTATAGATGATAAAGTTATTTTAGCAAATGGTGTCCAATTAGGAGGGCATGTTGAAATAGGGTATCATGTAACTGTTGGAGGTATGACTCCTGTTCATCAATTTTGTAAAGTTGGAGAACATGCTTTTATTGGTGGAGGTAGAATTGCATTACAGGATATTCCTCCTTATATACTGGCTACAGGAGAGCCACTTCAATATGCAGGTATAAATTCTGTTGGACTAAGAAGAAGAAAATTTAGTATTGATGTTAGAAATAATATAAAAAAAGCATATAAATTTATTTATAAATCAAATTTAAATGTTAAGCAAGCAATTGAAGCAATTAAAGAAAATCTAAAATTAACTGATGAAATTAATAAAATATTAGTTTTTTTGAAAGACAGTGATAGAGGCCTTATTTAAAAATATTTCTATAATTTTATTTATTAGTTGTTTAAATGCAACATCTACTGAATTTATTATTTTAAATAATTATGTTCCCTATGAAGAGTCTTCAAGTAATTTAGGGGTTCAAATAGTTGAAATTGATAATAAAAAAAGATATTACTTCAATTATCAATCATGGATTACAAATAACTTTTATATTGATGGTTATGTATCGCAATATAATTTACCTGTGGATATATTATACGGAACAAGTTTAGGCTATAAATCAAATCTTAATTTTGAATATTTTAAGGAAATAGTATATTCAGTTGGTTATTCTTCAAAAAGATTTTCTGATAAAAATCTAAGCTTATCTAATATATCTATAATGCAGTCTTTTCAGTTTAAAAAAATAAGAAGTTTTTTTTATATAAATTATTTTTTCAATAATGATATTGAAAATCGATCTATTGCGTTAAAGTTCTTGAAAGATTTAAAGAAAGATATTTCTATTCATTTTGGATTAGATTATAATGATGATTTTGAAGATTTTAATGGTATCATAGGACTCTACTATAAATTATGAAAAATATAGGGATATTAGGATCAACAGGTTCAGTGGGTAGTCAGTCTCTCGATGTAATTGATAATCATAAAGATAAATTCAATGTTAAATTTTTAGCAGCTAATTCAAATGTGAATTCATTAATTAATCAGACAGAAAAATTTAAACCTGAATTTATTTGTATTTATGACAAATCAAAATATAAGCAGTTAAAAGATAAGGTTAATACGACTAAAGTCCTAACAGGGCATGAAGGTCTTATGGAATTATGTGAATTATCTAATGTAGATATTATACTCAATTCTATTGTTGGATATGGTGGTCTAGAGCCTACATTAAAAATTATTGAATCAGGAACTGATATTGCATTATCAAATAAAGAAAGTATTGTTCAAGCAGGACATTTAGTAATGAATTTAGCAAAATTGAAGAATGTAAATATTTTCCCTGTTGATAGTGAACATAGTGCTATTTGGCAATGTTTAGTTGGAGAAAAAAAGTCAACAATAAAAAAAATAATATTAACTGCCTCTGGTGGACCATTTAGAAATTTTCCAAAAGATAAGTTCTCAAAAATTAGTGTTAATCAGGCCTTAAATCATCCCAATTGGAAAATGGGAAAAAAAATTACAATAGATTCAGCAACAATGATGAACAAAGGTTTTGAAATGATAGAAGCTTTTTGGCTATTTGGTATTAATCCTAAAAATATAGAAATTGTAGTTCATCCTCAATCAATCATTCATTCAATGGTTGAATTTGTAGATGGCTCAATTAAAGCTCAATTATCAAACCCTGATATGAGGATGCCTATTCAATATGCATTTTCATACCCTGATAGATATGAATTGAATGATTTGGAATTTGATATTAAAAAATTCTCCAAATTAGATATTAAACCTCTAAATATGAATAAATTTAAATGTGTGGAGTTATCATTTTATGCAATCAATAAAGGTGGATCATATCCTGTAATATTAAATATTTCTAATGATATTGCAGTTAATCTATTTTTAAACGAGAAAATTCTATTTACACAAATTCCTCATATAATTGAGGAGTGTATGAGACATCATAGTTATGTGAATTCACCTAAATTAAGTGATATATTATCTTTGACAAAATGGACTGAAAATTATTTAAAGGAAAAATTTAAGTTATGATTTATTTTTTATCATTTTTTATAGTTATTGGCCTTCCTGTTTTCTTACATGAATTAGGTCATTTTTTAGCAGCAAGATCAGTTGGAATTAAAGTAGAAAAATTTTATGTTGGTTTTAATTTTTTTGGATTAGGATTAAAAAAGAAATATAGAGAAACAGAGTATGGAATAGGTCTATTCCCAATGGGCGGGTATGTTAAGGTAGCTGGTATTTTGGATGAAAGTTTTGATGGTTCATCAAAAAAAAAGGATTATGAGTTTAGGTCTAAGAATACACTGCAAAAAATTTGGTTCTTATCTGCTGGTGTTATTATGAATTTTTTATTATCATCTTTTATTTTTTCTTTTTTTATTTTTAACGATGGATATCCAGAAATTATAAATGAACCTGTAATTAATGAAATCTCAAATGAGCTAAATATTGATAATCAAATTAAATCATCTCCTGCAGCATCTATAGGATTAATGAAAGATGATAAAATAGTTAGAATTAATGATAATCCTGTTTCATCCTGGAATCAATTATCTCAAATTATTCATAATAATCCTAGTATAGAAATGAGTATAACTTGGGAGAGAAAAGGGAATCTTATATCATCAAAAATAACTCCAATCACTACTAAACAATTTGTTGAAGGAGAAATTAAAAATATTGGTATACTTGGCATAAGTCCATATTATAATATTAATAAAGTTTCTTTATTCAGTGCTATTGTAAAGGGTGTCCAACAAACAATTAGTCTTTTAAAACAAATATCATATAGTTTGAAAGCATTATTTAGTGGTGGAGTGTCCTTTCAAGATTTTTTTGGTCCACTATATTTAGTAAAAATGGCAGGAGAAACAACTGAAACTGGTGGTATGAAATCACTTTTATTATTAACTGCCATGATAAGTGTTAATTTAGGTTTAATTAATATTTTACCCATTCCAGGATTAGACGGTGGCCATGTGTTTATTGCACTAGTTGAAGGTCTTATTGGAAGAGAATTGCCTTTACAAGTTAAGTATGGAATACAATCAGTCGGCTTTGTATTAATTATGTCTTTATTTATATTAGTTCTATATAATGATATTAAACATCTGATGTAATTAAGACAGTAATAATTATATAATCTTACTGATCAATAAGCAAGCTAAATGCAGTGGTTAATTTTAAAACCTTGTTATTTGAATTAATTAAATTATTGGTAATTATTTCAGATAAGTTTTTCATAATTTTATATCCAACAGAATTATTCTCATTACATATTTCAAATATTTTATTAAAATTTATCTCAGCAATTTTGCAGTTTTTTACTGCTTTTACTGATGCATTTCTTTTTTTATCAGGACTGCAAAAAGCAATTTCTCCTAACATAATCTCATGATCATCTGAATTGAGATTTGTAAGTTGTTTCTCCCTAGTATCAGTTTGGTCATACTTATTAGTAGCTAGTGTAAGTGCTTGTGAGATAATAATTTCACCCTTGAGTATAAATAATAAGGAGTCTCCATAATCACCTTCATTTATAATGGTTTGATTTTTTTTATATTCTTTTATTTTAATAAAATCTGTAAATAATTCTATTTCATCATTGGATAAACCATTAAATATTTTAAATGTATTTATATTTTTTTTCATTTTAAAATTAATGCTCCTTGTCCTTTAGATATTATCTCATTTTTATTTGGATTTAAATTTATGTTAACTTTATTTTTCTCATCTAGAGAGTGACCAGCTTCCTTAAGTTTACGTTCAATGAATCTATCAATACTATCACTATCTGATGATAATAAATCAGATATCCCCATTTTCTCTTCATAATTATACAATCCTAGGCATATTGTTCCATATGTATCAAAATAATATTTATGTAACTCTGAAAATGATTTGCCAATAAAATTTTTAGGAATTTCTTCACTTTTTAGAGAATTATTGGAATCTTTGCTCATGAGTAAGCTTATTGCTTGGGCGCTACCAGGTTCTAGAACATGAGATAATGACATAAATAAATTATAATCATCACTACTTAATACTGCATCAACATTTGCTCGTCTAAGAAAAGGTATTTTATTTTTATCATTTATTTGAGCTATGACTCTAATATTAGGTGACATTTTTTTAATTGTAAGCGTTGTAAGTATTACTTTTTCATCTTTTTTATCATCTGAGTTATTTAAAATTAATACATACTTTGCTTTAGTTGTATTAGCTTTATTCAAAATTGAATCAAGAGAGTAATCACCTCTGACATATTGAACATTATTTGTATTTAAACTTGACATTATAGTATCAATTTTATCTTGAGATTCGTCATTGATCATAATTATATCATTCTTATTAGAAGAATCTAAAAATCCATTAATCAAACTCAAGATATTAGGACTCCATCCACAAATAATAATATGATTTTCTTTAGAAATTTTTTCCAAACCCTTACCCTCCATGATTCGTTTAGTTGTAAATATTGATGAAATTGTTCCAGTTACCATAGCAACTAAAATAATACCTGATGACATAATAAATACTGCAAGTATTCGGCCTATCCCAGTTTCTGGAGCCATATCTCCATAACCCACAGTAGTCATTGTTACTATAGTCCACCAAAGGGAGTTTCCTAGGTTCGAAAATGATCCCTTCTCGATTAGTGATATTAGAAATGCTCCAAATACCCAGACTGATATTATTCCAATAATAACTTTTAAAATAAGTTTGTCTTTAATATTTCTTAATTTACTCATTTCAGTTCAAATTTAATTTTAAAAAAAGAATGATACCAATAAAATCATGATTTTATTTTGTAGCCAATTTTAAAAAGATAGCTAGCTATAATTGTAAAAATAGTCGAAAAAATTAAGCATAAACTAAGTGACATTATGTTAGAAACCTCTTCAATGCTAAGTGTTGAATATCTTAATCCACTAATCATCCAATAGATAGGATTTATAAGAGAAATTTTTTGAGCCCAATTTGGTAGCATTTCAAGTGAATAAAAAACTCCTCCTAAAAAAGTCATTGGCATAAATATAAAATTAGAAAAACTTCCAATTTCATCCCATGATTTAGCAATAACTCCAATCATTACTCCAAATGCAGAGAAAGTCCATGAAACAGTCAATAGATATAGAAAAGTTAAAAACCAATTATCTACATTGAAATCTGTATTTGGCATGACAATACACATAATCAAAATTGCTAATCCACATATTAAACCTCTCATTGCTCCACCTATGATATACCCTAAACTAATTTGAAGCCCACTTAGAGGAGCAATTAATATATCTTCAATAAATCTTAAGTATTTTGCCTGCATAATACTTGAAGCACTATTTTGATAAGATTGAGTAATAACTGACATCATAGCTAAGCCTGGCACAATAAAACTCATATAGCTTGTTGCAAAGTATTCTTTTGGTATTTTATTTCCTAATGCTTCTCCAAATACAATAATATATAATAAAGAAGATAATAATGCAGGAATAATTGTTTGCTTATAGAGTACTATAAATCTATAGACTTCTCTTCTTAGGAATGTTAAAAACTCTATATTCATTTATTTGTTAGTTTAAGAAATGCGTCTTCTAATGAACTATTTATAATATTAATATTATTAATAGTAACTGATTGTTCAATTTCTTTAATAATTTTTGTTATTTCCTTATTTACATCTTTTGTTTGAATTTTTACAATGTTATCACTTATTGAGAAATCATAATTATCTGATAACTTAACCTCATTGGGTTTATCTACTTCAATTTCAATTGTATTTAAACTTACTTCTTTAATAATAGATTTTGTTTGGCCTTGTTTTATAATTTGTCCATTATTAATGATTGCAATTTCATCACATAATTTTTCTGCTTCTTCAATATAATGAGTTGTTAGTAGAATTGTTTTCCCTGCTTTGTTCAATTCTTTTAAATAATCCCAAAGCATATGTCGTAACTCAATATCAACTCCAGCAGTTGGTTCATCTAAAATTAGAATTGGTGGATCATGAACAAGAGATTTTGCAATTTGAATTCTTCTTTTCATACCACCAGATAAATGTCTTGATGTTTCATTTCTCTTATGGTATAAATCTAGCTTTTTTAATATAGAATCAACTCTTTCTTCTGCAATTTTATTGGATACACCATAATAGCCTGCCTGAAAAAGTAAAATTTGTCTAATAGAAAAAAATACATCTAAATTAATTTCTTGAGGTGATAAACCAATTGATTTCCTTGCAAGTTTGAAATCATCAATAATATCATACCCTAAAATTTTAGCACTACCAGCAGTTTTATTTACAAGTCCAGTTAGAATACCAATTGTTGTTGTTTTTCCTGCCCCATTTGGACCAAGTAGACCAAAGAAAGATCCTTTTTTAATATTTAAATCAATTCCTTTTACTGCCTTATCACCAGTATCATAAGTTTTCTTTAAGGATGATATTTCTATTGCATTCATCATATAAATTTACTTCAAAATTAAGGTATAATTTTAAACTATTAATTAAGGATTAAAGTTGTAACACATTCAATATGCGGTGTATGCGGAAACATATCAATGGGTTGTAAATCTTTAATCGTATATTTTTCACTTACTAGTAGCTCAATATCACGAGCCATGGTTGCAGGATTACACGATACATAAATGATTTTATTTGGTGATAGTGTTAATATGTTTTTAATAGTATTAGAGTGTAATCCTGGTCTAGGCGGATCAACAATAATTGTAGTAGGTTGTTCAATATTTTGCATATCTTTACTATCTAATATATCTTTTAAATCACCACAGTAGAACTGAATATTATCAATATTGTTTTCTTTTGCATTGAACTTTGCATCTTCTACAGCATCTTCAACAATTTCTATTCCATAAACTGTTTTAACTAAGTTTGCTACATAAATACCAATCGTACCTGTTCCACAATATAAATCATAAACAATATCATTTTTTTTAAAATTAGCTGTTTTAATTATATAGTCATATAATATTTTAACTTGGTAAGGGTTTGTTTGGAAAAATGAATTTGCTGATATTTTGAATACGTATTCACCAATTTTTTCATTAATATATTCTCTCCCATAAATAAGTTTTGAGGTTCCAGATGCGATATTACTTTTCCTTGTATTTATTGTATTTACAATACTTTTGATACTTGGAATTTTATCTCTTAGTGCATTGACAAGTGGTTTTATAATATCAGGTTTATAACCTGCCGTTACTAAATTAACCATTACCTCATTAGTATGTACTCCAATTTTTATAACTAAAAATCGTAAAAATCCTTTATGCTTTCTAACATTGTATGGAATCATATTTTCTTTTACTGATACCTTTTTTGATATTGCAAGAATATCATTAAAAATATCATGATTAATATGACATTTATTAATACTTAAGATTTTATCAAATCTTTTTGGTACATGCAATCCAATAATAATATCATCATAAGATTCGTCTCCAATATACCAAGGTACACCTGAAAATGTATATTCCATTTTATTCCTATAGAAGAATATTTTATCACACCCAATGATTGTATTAATTTTGAGATCTTCAGCTTTACCAATCCTATTTAAAATATCATATATTTGTTTTTGTTTGTAGTCGAGCTGTTTTTTGTAATCAAGTTGCTGAGTAGTACATCCTCCGCACCAATCAAAATGTTCACATAGAGGTTCTACTTGGTCAGATGACTTTTTGATAGTTTGAATATTGTATGCTTCGATATAATTTTTTTTTATTTTACTAATTTTAGCATTTACTATTTGCCCTGGAATAGCATCTTTAATGAAAAACACAAGATCATCAACTTTTGAAATTCCTTTACCACCAAAAGCAAGATCTGATATTGAAAGTTCAATTTCTTGCCAGCGTTTTAGTTGATTATCTTTCATTAATATGAAGAATATTAAGAAATATTATCTTTAAGCAAATTAATTAATGCTTTTGCTTCATCATAATTTTTTGCTTCAGATATAATTCTAATAATAGGTTCTGTATTTGATTTTCTAATATGAATCCATTTAGATTCCCAGATTATTTTAAGACCATCGAATTCAATAAAAGTTACTTTTTCATTTTTAAAAATTCTTTTTACATATTCAAAATCAATATCATTTTTTAAAGCTATTTTATCTTTAATCATCTTATAAACAGGAATATTACCTACAATTTTATCAATTGAAAGATTTGATTGTGCTAAATGATTTAGTATTAATATTGATGCAACTAGTGAATCTCTACCTAGATGAGATTCCTCTAGAATAACACCACCATTACCTTCTCCTCCAATTGAAGAAGAAAGTTCTTTCATTTTTTCCACAACATTTATTTCTCCAACTGAGGAGCGCTCTACTGTAGAATTATATCTATGGGCAATGACATCTACTGCCATGCTTGAAGATAGATTTGTAACTATTTTTTGAGAATCTTTATAATATTTAAGATAAGATTCTAAAGCTAAGACTAGTGTTGATTCTTCACCTATAGCATTACCATGATTATCTACAATTGCAAGCCTATCTGCATCAGGGTCGGTTGCAAATCCAATATCTGCATTATTTTTTATAACAGCATTCGATAAATCGTTTAGATTTGATGGTATTGGTTCTGTTCCCCTTGGAAAGGTTCCATCATTATTGCAATATATCTTAATTATATTACAGTTTAATTTTTCAAGAATTTCTGGTAAAGCTTTATATGCTGCACCATTAACCGTATCAACAACAACTTTAAATTTTTTATTTTTTATTTTATTAATATCAATACAGTTTAGCTTTAGAATATTTTGAATATGATTTTGGTATGCACTTTTAGATTCTATAATATAACCTAATTTATCATGATTTATAGGTTTAGGATCCTCAGACAATAACTTTTCCATCTTATTAGCATTTAAAAAACAACCATCATTATCTAAAAATTTCAATCCATTCCATTCAACAGGATTATGGCTTGCTGTAACGACAATTCCACCAGAAAGTTTTTTTTCTTTAATAATAAATTGTGCTGTTGGAGTTGGTATTATACCACAGTCTACAACATTACGACCCGTTCTAGTTAATGTTTTGAGAATACTTTCATATAATTTTTTACCATGAGGCCTGGTATCTCTTGCAAGCAAGATGTCACCGACTGGCTGTATTGATGAAAATATATTAGAATATGAGTTTACTTCGGTCTTATTTAAGGTTTTACCTACTATTCCACGTATACCTGAAATACTTTTAATTAATTCCATAAATAAGTTTAAGGGCTATTTTGAATTAATGGAGATAAAATTAATACCTTCTAATCTGAGTTCTTTTGCCTCTTTTTTGGCGTTCAATTTTCTTTTTTTCACTAGGTTTCAAATAGTATGCTCTACTTTTAAACTCTCTTAAAATCCCAGCTTTCTCCCATTTTTTTTTGAATCTTCTTAGAGCTCTTTCTCCTGATTCGCCTTCTTTAACTTTTATACTAACCAATATATTCTCCTTTTTTATTAACCAAGATATGTTCTTAATTTTTTACTTCTGGATCTATGTCTAAGCCTTCTAATTGCTTTTTCTTTGATTTGTCTAACTCTTTCTCTAGTTAAACCAAACTCTTCACCAATTTCATTTAGAGTTAATGCATATTCTCTATCAATTCCAAAGTACATTCTGATAACATCTTTTTCTCTATCTTTTAGTGTCTCTAATGCATCCTTTACTTCTTGTTCCAAAGAATCCATTTGCAATTCTAGATCTGGATCTTCAGTATTAGAGTCTGAGATAACATCTAATAAGGAATTTTTTTCATCATCAGAAAAAGGAGTATCAAGCGAATGATGTCTCCTCGCGATGCGCTGAGCATCATTTATTTCATTTACTTTCATTTCTAATTGATGAGCTAATTCATCAGCCCTAGGGACTCTTTCAAATTCTTGTTCTAATCTTTCAGAAGCTTTATTTATTTTACTGATTGTTCCAACTCGATTGAGAGGAAGCCTTACTATTCTTGAATGTTCTGCAAGAGCTTGTAAAACAGATTGTCTGATCCACCATACAGCATAAGATATAAATTTAAAACCTCTTGTCTCATCAAATCTTTCTGCAGCTTTAATAAGTCCTAAATTTCCTTCATTAATTAAATCTGTTAAAGGAAGTCCTTGACCTTGATAATCTTTTGCTACACTTACAACAAATCTTAAATTTGCTTCTGTTAATTCTTTTAATGCTCTCCTATCACCTTGCCTTACTCGTATAGCAAGTTCTACTTCTCTATCAGGTGATAGAGGTTCATATTTACTGATTTCTTGAAGGTATTTACTAAGTGATCTATTTGCATCATTACCAATTTTTTGAATATTTTTATCAACTTTAGATTTACGTTTTTTTGCCGGTTTTTTCTTCTTTGAAGTAGATTTGTCTACTTTAGCCTTCGTTGCTACTTTAGCTTTAGTTTCTGCTTTAGCCTTCGTTGCTACTTTAGCTTTCGTTGATGCTTTAGTTTTTGTTTTTACTTTAGCTTTGGTTTTGTTTTCTTTTTTCTTCTTAACCGCCATATTCTTCCTTAAAAAAGTTAGTTTATAACTAATAATTAGCTTGTAAGCTTAATAAATAATAATAAGAGTTCAAAAGTATATTTTATTAAACAGAATTAAATATGTTTCTGGAGATATTTGTTCAGGCCTTTTATCAGCGTATTCTTCAATTAATTTATAATCGCAAATATTCTTTAAATTATTTTTTAATTTTTTTCTTCTTTGTTTAAAAGCCTCCTTTATAAAAAATGAAAATTTATCAATATCGATATCAGATTTCAACTTTTTAAATTTAAGAATTCCTGAATCTACCTTTGGTTTTGGATTAAAAACATTTCTCGATATATCAAACATATAATCAACTTTGCAAAAATTTTGAACCATAACACTAATTCTTCCGTATTCTTTAGAACCATGTTTACTCGTGATTCTATTAGCTAATTCTTTTTGTACCATTAATACCATTGAATCCCATTCATGATTTAAAAATTTAAAAATAATTTGACTCGAAATGTTATAAGGAATATTTCCAACGATTTTAGTATATTTTTTATCAATTTTATATTTTAGAATATTATCATTAATTATATCAATATCTTTGTGGGTTTTTTGTAACTCTTTACAAAGGAGGGGGTCTATTTCAATGGTTGTAAGTCTACTTGATTTAACCAATGCATTTGTTAATGCACCATGGCCAGGTCCTATTTCTAAAATTATATCTTCACGTTGGGGATCAATAGTTGTTACAATTTTATTTATAGTATTATCATCTATTAAAAAGTTTTGTCCCCAGCTTTTTTTTATTGGTATATGATTTTTATATGTCAAAAAATTTTTTTGCTGTTTTTGTAGTTTTAGTTGCAACCTCTTCAAAAGAAATATTTTTTATTTTTGCAATTTCCATTGCAATATATTTCACCATGTATGGTTCATTCCTTTTACCCCTATGTGGTATTGGAGTAAGATAAGGAGAATCTGTCTCGACCATTATTTTTTCAATTGGAATATTTTCAATTACATGTTTTAACTCTTTTGCAAATGTTATCAGTCCTGTGAATGATAAATGAAAGCCTAATTTGATAAGCTCTGTTGCAAGATCAAGATTGCTTGCAAAACAATGTACAACACCATTGTTGTTTTTTGTTTTATTTATGCTATTAATTAATTCTTTATCTGATTCTCTATTATGAATAATGCATGGAATATTCATTGATTTAGCCAATAAGAGTTGTTCTTCGAAAATATTTATTTGAGTCTCTTTATCACTATGTTTATAGAAAAAATCAAGACCAATTTCACCTAATGCAACTACTTTTTTATGAGATAGTAGATTTTCTAATTCTATAATATAATTTTTTTTAGCATCTTTTGATTCATGGGGATGAAAACCAGCAGTTGCATAAATCATATCATATTTCTCAGCAAGAGTAATTGATTTATAGGAGCTTTCAATATCAACACCAACACAAATAATCTTTGATATATTATTATCTCTAGCTCGGTCTAAAACTTCATTAATATCTGTGTATTTATCATAATAAATATGTGAGTGTGTATCTATTAATTCCATTTAGTTTTCAATTCTTGGAAAAATATTTTTAATAATTTTTATAGTTAAATTTTCTTTTAGTTCTCCAAATATAATTTCATCTTGTGGAGAAGATTCTATTGAATCTAATATTAATTTAGATTTTTCTGGAATGACAGGGTATAATAAAATTGTTCCAATTCTCAAAGCTTCAGCTGATAAATATATTGTTGAGCCAGCAAGCTTTTTATCTTTTTTTATAGTTTTCCATGGTGCTTTGTCTTCCAAAAATTTATTGATTAATCTAAAAATACTTATTGAGTTTTCAATTCCATCATGAATTTTTAATTTATTATAGTTTTCTAGTGCAAGGTCCCTTGATTTTTCTACATTATTGATTAGTTGGCGATCAATTAAATCAAGTTCTCCTTTCATTGGAATCATATTATTAAAATTTTTGGATATCAATATAAAAATTCTGTTGACTAGATTTCCATAATCATTTGCTAAATCAGAATTATATCGTTCATTAAATGAACTTATTGTAAATGAGGAGTCTTGTCCTAGCACCATATTCCTCATTAAATAATATCTAAGAGCATCAGAACCATATTTATCTGCTAGGTCCAATGGTTTTATTACATTCCCAATAGATTTTGACATTTTAGTATCATTCATTAGCCACCATCCATGAGCAAAAATAGTTTTAGGAAGTGTAATATTGCAAGACATAAGCATTGTTGGCCAGTATACACAATGTGTGGTAAGTATATCTTTTGCCATTAAATGGTAATCAGCAGGCCAATAGTAGTTAAATTTTTTATCATTTTTATTATAACCTATTGCACTGATATAATTTATTAATGCATCAAACCATACATAAGTAACATATTCTTTATTAAAAGGTAATTCAATACCCCAAGAAAGTCGTGATTTTGGTCTTGAAATACATAAATCATTTAAGTCGTTTTTTAAAAATCCTAGTATCTCATTCCTTCTTGATTTTGGAAGAATGAAATTTTCATTTGACTCTATATGTTTAATTAGCTTTGATTTATATTTTGACATTTTAAAAAAATAATTTTTTTCTTTAATTTTTTTTATTTCTCTAAAATTACCTTCTTCCATTTCTTTTTCGGTTATAAATCTCTCTTCTGAAACTGAGTAAAGCCCTTCATATTCATCAAAATAAATCTCTCCAGTTTCATGTAAATTATTTAAAATTTCTTTTACTCTATTTTTATGATTTTCATCAGTAGTCCTAATAAAATAGTCGTAATCTATATTTAATTTTTTCCAGGTATTTTTAAATCTTGCAACATACTCATCAACATGTTCTTTTGGTGATACATTTCTTTTTTCTGCAGCTTCTTGTACTTTTTGTCCATGTTCATCTGTTCCTGTTAGAAAAAAAACATCATTATCTTGTTTCTTTTTAATCCTAGATATTACATCTGCAAGAATGGTCGTGTATGCATGACCTATATGAGGTTCATCATTCACATAATAAAGAGGGGTTGTTATATAAAATTTTGACATTATCTATTATTTAATATTTTATTAAGATCAATATATAAACCAGTCGTCATTAAAGGAATATATCCATTTGAATTAATATTACTAATTGCACTATCTATAGCTAAATTAAATTTTTCAATATTAAGAGAGTAATTTTTAGATACTATTGATAAATATTTTTCTAAGTTATAAAAGTAGATGTTATCAATGCTATTTTTATATTTGTATACATCATTTAAGAAAATGTTAAGCAAAGATATATATTCGATAATATTTTTTTTAAACTTTATTCTATTTAAAGTGCGTTCCCATTTATTTAAATCTGAATTGATTAGAGATTGGATCATAGTTTCTAAATTATTAATTATTTCTTTGAAGTTTTTTGATAACTCTAAAGACATGTTAATATTCCCGAATGATATTTTAGGAGTAATTTTTGCAATATCGTTATCAATTTTATTTTTAATTAGGAATTCATAATGTTTTTTATATTCGACATTACTAAAATTTATAATAGAACATCTCGATATTATTGTATCTAAAATTTTTGACATATCTGATGTAATCAAAATAAAAAAATTATTCTCAGGTGGTTCTTCTAATATTTTTAATAAAGCATTTCCTGCTTCTTGTCTCGGATAGCATAGTTTTTCAGCGTCTAGAATAAGATGCAATTTAAATTTATTTTTTGGAATCGATAAGCTGATACTTTTTTTTATATCATTTATTGAGTTAATTAAAATGGTATTTGCATTTTTAATTTTTATTTTATGATAAGGATTCTTTCCCTTTTCTTCCAGTTCACTTGTTAATATATCAAGTTGCTTGTCATCAAGAGTCTTCAATACTGAATCTTTTTTATTGATAGATTTATTTTTAGGTAAGGGTAATATAATATTCAGTAATTCATGTTGTAAAGATTTTATTTTATTACATGAAGAACAGTTCGTACAAGTATTCTCATTATTACAATTTAAAGATGCAAAAAATTCAATAGCATGCGCCTCCTTTCCTATACCTTCTTGACCGTTGAAGATATAGGCATTCTGAATTTTTTTATTTTCTAATGTATTTGAAAGTTCATCAAAAATATTCTTATGAATTAATAGATTATTGTAAATCATTTCTTAATCCATTTTTCAGGATCAAGCTTTTCTTGATTTAACCATATCTGGAAATTAAATACGTTTTTATTGCTATAGTTTGAGTTTGCTCCTTGTGCTACTTCAGCTAAATATGTCTTTGTATCAATGTATTGTCCTTCATACACTGCTATATTTTTCAAATTAGAATAAACTGTGTAATAACCTGCACCATGATCAAGAATTATTATATCTCCATAATCACGAATGTTTGTTATTGTAAGAATAACTCCATCTAAAACAGAATAAACTCTTTCATCCTTAATAGTTTGGATATCAATTCCTAAATTTTCTGTATATATATTTAGTTCTTGATTTTTGTAAACTCCAAATTTTCCAATGATTTGACCTGCAACAGGCCAGTTTAGCTTACCTTTCATTTTTGCAAAATTACCTGATGTAGATTTATTTTTTTCTGATCTTATCTTTGCTAGCTCTTGTTCTCTCTTCCTGGTTTCTTTCTTATCAGAATAAAGTTTATTAATTATTTTTTCGATTTTTTCAATCATATTTTTTTTCGAAATTAAATCTTTCTCAAGCCTTTCTTTTTGATTTTTTATTTTAAGTAAATATGAAGATTTTAGTTTTTTATCATCCTCTAATGAATCAAACTTTCTATTTTTTTCACTTATCAATTTTTGTTTATTTGATTGTTCTTTTTCTAATTGTCTTTTTTTTAATTTCAAATCATCAATATTATCTTTTATTTTTTTTTTAATTTGATTTTCATACTCATTTAAAATTTCCAGGTATTTCCTTCTGTAAATTTTTTTGTTCCAATCACTTGATTGTGTTATTTCTTCTAATAGATTACTTTTCCCATACTTATAAATATACCTCAGTCTATTTTTTAACTGATTTTTTAGTACGAATAATTCTTCTTCTTGATTTTTGATATTTGTTTTTGTTTTGTAAATTTGTTTTGAAAGATTATTTTCCTCATCAGTAAGCCTTTTGATAAGTCTTTCTGTGAGTTCTATTTTTTTGTTGATTTGATTTATTATATCACTATTTAATTCTTCTTCCTTTGATTTTTCATTGATTAATTTTTCGAATCTATTAATTTCTTCTTTTAATTCATCTAGTTCGTCGTTCTTATTATTAATATCTTCTTGAATTTCATTTAAGGTTTTATCACAAAAAGATATATCTACACATAAGAAAATACTAAGGCATATATATATTATGTTTTTTTGGATCATTTCATATAACTTTCATATATAGTTTTGTTTTTACTATCAAAATTAACCAAGAAATTTAATCCATCTTCCATATTCAAAAGATGAAATAAATCAGCAATTTCAATATGAAAAGCATTGATAAATTTTAGAGTGCTTTTATCATATCCAAACTTATTATATATTGATTTAATATTATCTAAAAAAATCGTCATATTATTTTTTAAATATTCTATATTGATTTCTTTAGAATCGATCATATCAAGACAAAAGTAAAAATTATATCGAGCTTTTCTAAGTTCCTCATTGTTTTTTATATTTTTTATATCATCCTCAAATGTGCTCCAATTAGATGAGTAACCTGAGTCAATAGCCATATTACATATATTTAAACTTTTTTGGTAGTAAGGACCTCCTAAGAATAATTCATAGCTATCTAATTCTCCTCCAATAAATAAATATGCATAATAATCAAAGAATGAACTTAAAGGATCAAAAAATGTTGGGTTATGATAAATCGTCTTACCTTTGAAATAAGGGAAACTTATGTTTTTTGAGAAATAATACTGATCTGTTTGATTTGTTAAAAAAAGTTGGCATGAGATTTTATTGAAGTCGTTTTCACCATTAAAGTGAATTTTCTCATAAATTATATGGATTTTAATTGGAATATTTAAATCGTTATACTCTGAGCTGAAAGTAGAAATATTATAATAGTTTTTAATTAATTGATTAAAATCTTCAAGAATGTAAACCTTGCTATCTTTAATCATTCTTGGATTATATTCATAGCTAATGTCTACATTTCCAAATTGAGGATAAACAATTGAAAGCAGTAGTATTTGTAATATTTTTTTAACCATTGATACCTAAATCTAATTAAAATTAAAGTAACTTTAAAATTATTTGGAAATATTATTAATTTGTTTTTTTTTGCAAGTTAATAATTACTTATTTGACAAGTTAATATTTAGATGTTAAATTGGTTAAGCTTTATAAACTAGATTTGAGGAAATATATTATGCTGAGATTTAAGAAAAATTTATTACTATTATTATTTGTTTTTAATTTCCATTTGTTTTCTGATGAAATATCGTTTTCAAATACCAATATAGAAGCAGGTGGAGTTGCAAGTATTCAAGTTAATATTTCTAATCAAAATGCAATTGGTGGTTTTCAAATGCAAATTGTAGATTTTCCAAATCAAGGATTTTTCTCACAAGTCTCATCTACAGATAGGACTGCAGCATTCAATGTTAGTTTTAATGAACAGGCTGATGGATCAGTAATAATTGTTGCATTTGATTTAACCGGAGTTGGGATGCAGCCGGGAGATGGCAGCGCCTTGGAATTAAGTTATCAATCGACGGGTGTGTATACATCGAATATTGAGATATCAGTTAATGAAGATTATACAGTTTTATCAGATATGTTTGGAGGTGCATTTGAATACAATGTCATAAATGGTAATATAGAAATTTTAGGTGAGGAACCTCCTCCAATTTTACCTATTGAAAACTTATCAGCTGTTGGTTCTTTTGGTGAAATTAATCTTTCATGGGAAGATATAAATGATAATTCTGTAGAAATTATTGGTTATAGAATTTATAGAGGTGGTAGTTTTATTAATACTTCAACTTCTACAAATTATATTGATCAGGGGTTAGCTCAGTCTACAGAGTATTGTTACAGTGTTTCTGCATACGGAATAACAGGTGAATCTAATTTGTCAAATGAAGTTTGTGCTACAACGTTAGAAATTTATTTAGAAGAACCTCAAAATTTAACAGCAATAGAAGATGGACTTGAGGTGACTTTAGATTGGGACACTCCATCTAGTGCTATAGGTATAGGTGATGAGTGTATAACAGCGTATGAACAAGCTGGTTTTATTGATTGTTCAGGGATTTGTTTCGAAGCAAGTTTAGCTGATACTTGGATTGGAGATGGATTTTGTGATGGAGTCAACGCTCAATACGGTGTCAATTTTTCTTGTTCTTATTGGGGTTGTGATGGATGTGACTGTGCAGGAACAACTAACGGCGACCAAAGTGAAGAATGTGTTGAAGATTGTGGTTCACTTAGTTTGAATAATAGTGGAAGTCAAGCTACTAATTCAAAGCAAATTGCAGAAGGTACATATCTTGTTGATTCGAGAGATTTAATAGGATATGAAATTTATAGAAATAATGAATTAATAGATTATGTTGAAGAAACTGAATATTTAGATATCTCAGATGGATTATGGTATTTAGAAGATTTCTGTTATAATGTTGTAGCTGATTATGATGAGGGTTCTTCTGGTTTTTCTAATACAGCCTGCGTTTCTCCTCAATTAAATTCTCCATCAAGTTTATCTGCTCAGGGAACCGGGAGTTTTATAACTCTTGAATGGAATGCAACTCCTCAAAATGATCAAACAGCATATAATATTTACAGGAATGATGAACTATTTGCTGAATATGTAACTGGTGAATTTTATGAAGATTATAATACTGAAATTGGTCTTGAATATTGTTATTATATAAAAGCTTTTTATGAAGGGATAGGAGAATCTCCCGCATCAAATACTTCGTGTTCTAACTGGGATGTATACCCTCCATCACAGATTGAAGCTGTAGCTGGAGATCAGTTTGTAAATTTAACATGGCAAGAACCTGTAGGAGGTGAAGAATTTACATTGCAATATGATGATGGTATCCTTGCAAATGCATTTTATTTTGCTGGTAGTTATGAATCTGGCTTGGCACATGGAATGAAATTTGATGTAGGTGTTGATTTTGATGTTTTAGCTGCATCGATAAAAGTTCTAAGTGATGGAGATGCTTACTGGCCATGGCCTGATGGAACTCATGGTCCTATTAGAGTGTTGGTATTTGATGATAATAATGGTGTTCCAGGAAATTTATTGCATGATGAGGAAGCTATTGCTGAGGATGGATGGGCAACTGTCTACCCTGGTTTGACAGGCCTTTCAGGTTCATTTTATGTTATAGCAAGCCACGATGAAAATTGGACAGATTATGAGGGCTTTGGTGTTGATGGTTCTGTTGATTATCCTGATAACATGTTTACGTATTATTATGGTTTATGGGAAACAGGTGATTATTTGGGATATGGCGGTGATTATATGGTTGCCTCTCAAGTAATGGCTTATGGTAATATTGAGACTTTATCTTCCTCATTACAACAACCGGCTGTTTTTAATAGTATTAATTCAGAAGTATCTATATCTGTAAACGATGGAACTAGAACTGCTGATCTGTCAAACGAATCTCATCCCATTTATCAAACTAGAGATTTGCAAACATTTGATTTATATAGAGATGGTGAGCTTATTGTAAACTTAGATGAAAGTACTTATTCATATATTGATCAACCATTAAATAATATGACTGAATATTGTTACACTTTAGGTTCAACATATGATGAGGGAGTCTCAGAAATATCGGATCCTGTTTGTGTTACTCCTTATCCTGGTCCTCCAGCATCTGATCTTATTGTTGAAGATTTAGGAGGTACAATGTCACTATCATGGAATGCTGCAATTATTGATCCATTATTTGGAGATAATTTAATTAATTATCAAATTTACAAAGATGGCGTGAATATAGGTGAAACTATATCAACAAATTATATTGATAGCACGGAAATTATTGCAGGCATAGATTATTGTTATCAAGTTAAAGCTAACTATCCTTCTGGAGAAACTTTTGGTTCAAATACAGATTGTGGTTTGTTTTATTTAGATCCTCCTGTAGGTTTGAGTTCTACAGGAAATAATGATGATCAGCACATTCTGATTGAATGGAATGAGCCTGGTTCATTTATAAACTATGATGTTGCTTGTGATGGTGGTTCATGGCAGTCCGAAGTAAGTTGGGAGTTAATTTCTAATGGAGAAGTTTTATTAACAGGTGGTGCTCCATTTTCTCAAATAGATGTTCCTTTATTTTTAGGGTCCTACACATTGAATATGCTTGATTCTTATGGTGATGGATGGAATGGAAATATTTGGAATCTCATTGATGGTAATAGTAATATTGCTGCTTCTTGTACACTAGACACAGGATCAGAAGGTGTATGTGAATTTAATTTAAATGGTTTAGCTAATGCTGAAATAATCATTCCTATTCAAAATGAAGATCCAAATAAAAATTATGATGAAGGTGTCAACAATCAAGTAGAATCTATAGATAATACCCAAGCCTTTATTCATAATAATTTAAATCAAAATAGGGATATGCTTGCATTTAGAATATATAGAGATGGTGATTTTTTAATCGAAACAGATTTAAATACCTTTTCTTATATTGATAATACGACAGAACATGATGTGGAGTATTGTTATACATTAAGAACTTTGTATGATGAGGGAGAATCTGTTGATTCTAATATTTCCTGTTCTCAGTGGATTTTAATGCCAGCTACAGATTTTGATGTTGTTGGAACAAATGGTCAAATTGAACTTACATGGACTCCAGCGCAATCAGTGGATGTTTTAAGTTATAATATCTATCGAGATGGAAATTTATTGCTTGATACAGAGACTTTAGATAATCAATATAACGATACTTCTGCGATTCATAATACTGAATATTGTTACCAAGTTTCTGCATTATATGAGTTAGGTGAGTCAGCAGTTTCAGATGAAGAGTGTGGTATGTGGGAGATTTTATCTCCTGATGAAGTTTTTGCTGATGGTCAAGATGGTGTTGTGTATGTAACATGGACAGACCCCCCAGCTGGCGGTGAGCCTGGAATTGGTGATGAATGCATATCTTTTGATTATTATTACAATGAAACTTTAGGTTATGTTGATTGTTTAGGGCAGTGTGTTCCTCAAACTACAGTAGATAGTTGGGTTGGAGATGGTATCTGTGATGATGGTTCATTTGGAGTTTATCTTGATTGTGATGAATATGATTGGGATGGAGGAGATTGTCCTGAGTATGGTGTTGCATCAAATGAAGAGTTTAATTATAGAAATGATAATCAATTAGAAAATTTATTACCATTTATTTCTAACTTGGATAGTTTAAATCAGAATTTAAGAGAACTTGTTGCTTTCAATATTTATAGAGAAGGTTTATTTCTTGCAACAGTTGATTCAGGTATATATGAATATTATGATTATGAAGTAGAAAATTTATCGCAGTATTGTTATACAATTACGAGTGTTTATGAAGTTGGAGAATCTGAAATTTTAGATGATCAGGTTTGTGCTACACCTATTCCAGGATTAGCTCCAGAGAGTTTATATGCTTACTCTGATACAGATCAGATTAACTTGGAATGGAATGGTGGAGGTAATGCAGTTATTGATTATAATATATACAGAGATGGTGTTCTGTATGATACTACTGCAGATATATTTTATGAAGATTTAAATACTGAGCATGATATTGAGTACTGTTATGTGGTGTCGGCTAATTATTTATCAGGGGAGTCTCAATCTACAAATGAAAGTTGCGCTATGTGGGTTTTAGCTGCTCCTTTAAGTGTTTCAGCATTAGGTGGTAATGGTTTTATTCAGTTGGATTGGACAGAGCCTGGAGTTAGTACTTGTGCAGATGAAGTAATTCCTTCGTTGCCTTTTAATACTGTTGGTAGTAATGTAGGCACGGGAAATGATTGGCTTGTTCAAGGAAGTGAAGGTTCTGATTATTCATATTTACTTAATGTAACAAGTCCAATTGTGATTGATGTTACTTTGTGTAGTGCTAATACAACTTATGATACGAAGCTTGAAATATTTACAGCTGATCAAGACTGCAACGAGACTACTACAGGGTATTATATTGATGACTTTACATGTGAATTTAGTTCATTGCAGTCAACTTTACAGGCTGTTTCGTTAGAGCCTGGTCAATATTATATTGTAGTTGATGGTTATGGCGGAGGTGAAGGTTCATATGAAATTAATGTTACTCAATCATTCTTAGAGTCAGTAAATCCAAGTAGTATTGAATATAATTTAACATATGAATCTATAAAAAGTGGTGAGGATCTGGATTTTGAAAGTTGGATTTTAGCAAATAGTAATGACGATAATCACGCTAGCAGATCTTTATTAGGATTTGATATTTATAGAGATAATGAGCTTATTAATTCTGTTGAATCTGATGTGTTTACTTATATTGATCTCGGATTAGAAAATGGTACGGAGTATTGTTATTATGTTGTTGCTTCTTACGATGAAGGATATTCTCAGCCAACTCCAATTATATGCGCATCTCCTGATGCTGGTCCTATGTGTCCTCCCGAAAACTTAGTACTAAATATTGAAGATGGTGATACTGTTATTGATTTGGCTTGGAATTTGCCTAATCCTAATTGTGAAGGTGGTGGAACTGGTGGTGGAACTGGTGGTGGAGATGGAAGCTACAGTGTTGAATGTGGCGGAGGTTCTTGGGAAAGCGAGGTTTCCTGGGAACTTTTATATTCTGGCAATATAGTTCAAAATGGAGTTGTTGGATCCTACTCGTTTGATCTTGATCCAGGTGATTATGTTTTAAATATGTATGATTCTTACGGAGATGGCTGGAATGGTAATTCTTGGAATTTATACAGTGGTGATACTCTTGTTGCAAGTTGTTCATTAGAGTATGATTATTATGGAGATGGTTCTTTTGGAATGTGTGATTTTTCTTTAACTGGGGTGGCTTCCGAAGATGAAGTATTACCTGTTTTAGCATCAAACTACATAGATCCTAACAAAGTAGAAGAGAATATTACTGATAGTAATAGCAGAATTGAAGGATTTAATATTTATAAAAATGATGAGTTTCTTGATTGGGTCCCAACAGATCAGAGTAATTATACAGATTCTAATATTGTCTTTGGTGAAGAGTATTGTTATAAAGTTAAGGCTCTTTATCAAGAAGGTGAGTCTAATCCTACAAATACAGAATGTGGTGCTGTAGTAGACCCTGGTAGTTTCTCAGTTATGGGCGTTGAAAATGGAACAGTACAATCTGGTGGAAGTATTAATTTAGATTTAAACTTGTCAAATCAAAATTCAGTTGCTGGATTTCAATTTTCATTGACAGATACCCCTAATTATTTGATGGTGACATCGATTGAGACTACAGATAGAACAAGTGGTTTCACAGTTGAATTCAATGAGCAGGTTGATGGTTCTGTTATTATTGTTGCATTTAATATTACTGGCGGATTGATTTCTGAAGGAGAGGGTTCAATACTATCTATTACCTATGAATCTATAGATGTTATAGAAGAGACTAATGTACAGCTGAATATCTCAGATTATTATATTGGCGATAGCTTAGGCTTTGAATTACCAATTTACACACAAGAATCTAATGTTCTTATTTCACTTGGACCTACTACAATAGTTCAAGATATTAATCTTAATCCATTTGTATTTAATAATATATCAATGAATGTTATACCTGAAAATCTATCTTTTAATGATATGATGAGTGGTATGGATCTTCTTCTAGCTTCTGATGGAAATTCTAATTTCTATGTTCCAAGTTATAATATTGACCAAATTGTTAATATGAATGTGGAATATGGATATAGATTATTTTTAAATGGAAGTCAAAGTCATATGATGAGCGTTGAAGGTGTTCCGGTTGATGCAAGTGATTATATTTTAGCATTAAATTCATATGTGCTTAACTTAATTTCATATCTACCCCAAGAATGCATGATGCCATCTGAAGCATTTTCAGGATACGAGGAAGATATTCTTTTAGTCAAAGGGAATAATGGTTATTATGTTCCATCATTTAATGTTGAAACACTGGGCGAGATGTGTGCAGGCCAAGCATTTGAAGTATTCTTAAATGGAGCTGATGGATTAGACTTTACATATCCAACAGGTGTTATGTCATCAAACCACTCAAATCATTTTGTTGAGGATTACAAATCTAGAACAAGAACCAATGATGTTGAGTTAACAGGTGAATCACACTTAGTGTTATTATCTGAACTT
>CBFHVR010000047.1:0-10265 GCA_965659495.1 uncultured bacterium | reverse complement strand
TACCATCATCTGTCATCAGTGGATAAATTTCATCATTAAAATCTAAATGACGATCACCCCACTGTTCACAACTATAGGGCTGACCTATATCATCAAGATTTGTAATTACTTTAACATTTGGATTATCTGCATACCAACCTTCAATTGCGACCATTTGACCAATGCCCGACCAACAAGGTCCTCACCAAGATGCAGCCATATCTATCATCAATACATAAAAAATACCTGTATCATTAGTAAAACCATTGTAATCACCAAATGATAAATTATATCTTCCAGCTTCACCCTCTATACCATGATGTTCTGCACCATAGCATACATCAAAAACCCTTGCTTGGTCACCTGCACTAATTTGATCACCAACTTGATAAACACTAAAAGAAAATGAAAGTAAAATTAAAATTGTTATTTTATGAAATATCATATTATTAAATCTCCTGTTTAAAATTATTTAACAAGTATACCTTTTGCTGTAGAAACATTATTCTTTTCAATTAAATGAAAATAGTAAATACCTGATGAAAAACTTGAAGCATCCCATGTATAAGAATGTAAACCTGAATCTTGATAACCTTCAAATATAACATCTGCTTCTTGACCTTTAATATTATATACAGATAATTTAACATACCCATCATTTGGTAATGTAAAACTTATATCTGTTGATGGATTAAAAGGATTTGGATAAATACTATTTATATTAAACTTGTATTCAAAGTTATCTGAATTACTAACTTCATTAAAATATAATTCTAAGGAATTACCATTCAAATCTCCAACAATCATATCAATATCATCAATAATTATACTTGCTCCATTAGTAATGGTAAATTCTGCCTCATGACCATCAAATACATCATTGAACATTGAGTAAGCAATAGCAATCTTTTTACCATTTGTATAATTTTGTTTTAATGTTATGTGGCTATTATCTTTTAATAAAACATCCAAATCATTATTTGAATTAAAAGAAAATTGAACGCCAGAGTAATCTGTTTCTGAATAAACTGTTAAAACTAAATCGTTATTTAATGTTGTATAATTAACAATACCAAAAGAATCTTGGTTAGTAGCACTTAACCTGGCTGAACCTAAAATATTGTTAACAACTCTTATCACATCAAGAACATTTAAAATTCCATCTGAATTCATATCACCATTGACAAATTCTTGCTGATTAGGTGTGTCATGATTTAAAATAAAATTAAGTAATATAACAACATCTTGTACATTGACTAGACCATCTAGGTTTGTATCACCAGGATTAGCTATTAAATCTAGTAAATAACAGTCTGAAACATCAGTACCTAATTGAACACCATTCACATCAGATATTATTACATCCTCAAAACATAAATCTGTAGGACCTAATCCATCATATGATAATATAGTTAATATGCCTTCACCTGCAGGAATTACATCTCCACTAAAACTAAATCCAAGTACTATACCTAAATCACTTGTACTAACGGTAAAACCATTATCTTCAGCTCTTCCGCCATAAGCATCAATCAAGGTAATTGCATCAGGTTCGTCTGTAAGTGTGAATTGAAAACCTTGTACATCATAATTATTAGTGAAACCAATTTCTATTGTTGACTCTGTAATTAGGCCAAACGAAACACTCGTTGCATAGGAACAGGTGCCATCGTCAATTATTGCATCTAAATCATAATTTTCTGCTAAAGGATCTGTACAGCCTAAACAACTTTCATATTCACAACTACCATCATCTTCATCAGCATTATCATTAAAATTACAAGCCTGCTCATCAGTACAACCTAATATAGGTTCTCCACTACACAAAACTCCACAATCATCTAATAAATTATTAATTCTATTAATTCCGGCATTAGTATTAGTAAAATTTGACATGTAATTAACAGTCATGGTATGATCAATAAAAACACTACTTGGAACTGCATTACCTGTATTAAACCAACCCCATATTGTAGTTCCACTATCATTTGTTATCACTGCATCTTCATCACCCCATTGAACATGTCTATTGCCCCACTGATTGCAACTATAAGGCTGATTAAGGTCATCTAAATTTGTAAAAATTAACACATGCTCGTTATCAAGAAATTCCTCTGCTATATTCGCTATTGAACTAATAGACGACCAACAACTGCCTCACCAGCTAGCTGCCATATCTACAAATATTACATGATAATCACCACCATTTGTGGCACCATTATAATCTCTAAAACTTAAAGAATTTGGATCCCCCTCATCTGTCTCTCCAAAACATACAGAATGAGATTGATTTTGATGACTATCTATCATAGTCATTCCTGGACTGTAATATGCTGAAATAGCAATATTAAGAGTAAATACTATTGCAATTAAATTCTTCATAACGACTCTCTATTCATTAACTTGAACTAATTTTAAATAAAAACACTATAATATGTTAGTAAAAATATGTAACTAAAACAAGGCTCTAAATGTTACTTTGATACCATCCTCAAAAGATGGCTGTACTGCACATACTCCATTAGCGCAAACAAGGCCACCTTTTTGTGATCCTTTAAAAATTGAAATTTGCATGGTAGATGATAATTCTAAACTTAATTCTACCCCTGTCCAATACCTTGTTTTGCTACTGCCATCTATATAGTATTCAATATTTTCTTTATCGCTAAAATAAGATAAACTACCAAAATCTTTGATATGATAAGATAAACTCATGTAATTATATGTATACGTATCCTCGTTATAATCATCAATAGTAGCAACTAAATTATTTGTTTCTTGATATTCATAATAAATTGTTATTGAATTATTATTTTTTAAACCTATTACAAATTGGGTTGGGACTGTAAATGACTGATAATTTTTTCCGCTAGAATTATCATAGCTATAATGAGATAGGTAACCAAATTTATAGTATAATGAATTATTCATTCTCCATCCACTTGTTTCAAAATATATATCTCTAAATGGTTTATGAGCTCTTAAATCTTCATTCAAAAAATTCATATCTGATATAATATCATTAAATGAAACTGATTTATACGTGCCATAAATTAAATTACCCTCATCATCAAAAGAAAAATCATTTTGATTTCTAATTCCAGAATGCTTCATACCAATTGACATATTTAACAATAATGAATTATCTTTATAATCACCCCTAAGCTCTAATTGATGTCCAATTTCATCTGCAAAATTTATATTATGCTGTATTCTAGAAATTAATACTGAAGTTGTCTCACCAAATACTAATGGAGGGTTTGATGAAATTGGCATATAATACAACATATTGTAATCTTTAAATTCATAAAGCATATTTATTCCATATAAATCCCCTGAAAGAGATATATACCTTAAATACCCATCCTCGTTTTCATCATTCCTTAATATTTTATTGTATTTAGAATACATATTTTCAATATATATATCATAATTACCTAAAGTATTACTATAACTTAAATTAATACCACTTGATTTCACCTCACTGTCCAAATCAAATAATGAGAAATCTGTAAATATATAATCTTGTAAATCAATGGATAGTCTTGTATCTGTATTTATTAATTTATTATAAATACCGCCACTATAGTATGTTTTCTTAGTTGAGGATGAAATTGAAAAATCACCTAAATCTGTATAAAGTTGTGCACCATAAGATTGTAAATTATGATCAAAGGAAAGGTCATTAGTTCTTAAACTACCAGAACTTTTAGACCCATATTTTCCAGTTCCTGAAATATAAAATAAATCTAATATGTCATTAGGCGTATATTTCAATTCTACACCCTTAACTCTGTTATCAAAATCCGTAGACTGATCTTGAAAAGTGTTAATATCTAATCCATATCCATATAAGGATTGTAAATAACCCCATTTAATTCCAATATAAGAATTAGAATATTCAACAAAATAGCTATCTGTTAATTTATCTACTTTACGTCTTTCTATTCCGTAAATTGGAGGATTACTATACTCTAATTGCGTATATAAATATATATTGTTATGATTAAAATTTATATCTAGTAAGTTTTCAAAGTAATAATATAAAGTTGTATCCTGAGTAAAATCGTCTACGTTATTTCCATTACCGTATTTAGATTCATAATTAAAATTTATGCTTGCAGATAATGTGCTTACAATAATTAAGAAATATAATCTATAGTTATTCATTATCATTAGAATCTATTTTAAATGAAATTAATGCTTTAATTTCTTCTTCTAAAGATTTTTCATCACCAAGATTATAGCCAATATGTTTATTTATAATCCTACCTTCATTATCCGCTATTACGACAAATGGCATTATAGAACCACCCATTTTTTTAAATAAATCCATTCTAGGGTCTTGTAGTACATCAAAAACATACTTTGATGATTTAACATATTTTTTAACTTTGGACATACTTCTTGGACTGTCCATATTAATGCTAATAACTTTAAAATTGTAATCACTATATTTTTTATGAAACTCATTTAAAAATTTCATTTCCTTTTTACATGGTTCACATGCCATGTTCCAAAAGTTGAATAATACGTAATTATCCTTTGATATATCTGTAAGTTGAATCTTTTTTTTATTTATATCTTTTAGTCTAACATCAGGAATAAATTCATCTGAATTTACTATGTCACTTGACATTAAAATTGCCTGTAAAAGAATATAAAAGATTATTTTTTTACACATTGTCTCTCCTTTAAAACTTTAATTCATTAATAGGTAAATATGAATCTAAATCACTTCTTTCAAAAATTTTAATAGTTAGCTGCGTGTAATTATCAAGAATTGATATAGGCATTGTTGTATTATAATTAATCACAACCTTATTTTTATTGATATTAAAATGCATATTTTTATCAGATTTTATAATGCTATACAACTGACTAAATTTATCAACACGCTCAACATCATAGTCACCAAATAATAAATTATCATATCTATTGTCCCAAGAATCTATTATAATTTTTTGAATATCACCTTTTTTATTAGCAAAAAATAAAACAGGAAATAACTCTCTACTATGATTATTAAATTGATTAATAGAACTGACGTCAAATAAATAATTATCATGTAAGAATTCTACAGTATAAGAATTATTATTACTCTTTAAGGTATTGTATGGCATATTCTTAATTAACTTCTCAAAATCACGTTTTTTAAAGCTATATGAAATAGAAATATTTAAATCTACATAACTATTATCTAGTTTATTTACTTCCATATCTAATTCTCCAACATCAATAGAATAAGGATTAGTTAAAAAACTATTTAATCTTTTAACTAAATCAGCCAGTAATTCTTTTCGAGTTTGCACCCCATTAGGATAATTAGACAAATCAAAAGATTGTGTTTTTACACTTTCTGACCCATTAATCCCCATGTCTTTATAATTAATATCAAAACTATAATCTTTTTGAATCGCAAAATCTTCTAAAACAGGTATAAAAAGATTAGAACTTTTTATTGATATATCCGAACTATCTAGCTCAATTTTAGACATTATTTGAGATTTAACATTACTAAAATCATCATAAATCTCATATTCTACTAGTGGATCCACACTTTCTTTTACGTTCCATAAAAAACTATCATATACACAATCTATATCTCTAATATCGCAGGACAAATCTCGATTAACCTTTAATGACCAATCATTAATATCATAGACTTTAAAATTTATAATTATGTTATAACCATCTATAATAAAAGAACCATCAATTAAGTATCTCACAGAATTATTATCGTCACTTTTTATAATCTTTCTTAAATCAGGCTCAATTGACCCTGAATAAGTAACTGAAATATCATCCCTATTTTTATATCTATTAATAATCATATCAGGAAAAACTGAAATAAGTTTATCATACTTTTCATTATTAGACTGATTATTAAAATTCATAATAATGATATTTTTATTTAATAATTTTTCATTAAATAATCTATCAAGTGAATTCTCATCTAGCATAGATAATAATTTATCAACCCTCTTTTCACATATATCAATAATTTCAAAATGATAACGAGCGAGCTCTAGATATTGATTTTTTATTAAATCAGTTTGACTAATGTGTAAGTTATTTTTTAAGTTTTTTCGATTTATAGCTATATGTTTAAAATTGTTTCTTATAAATGGAGCCCCCAAATTATAAGATATAGATGTTAACTCAATATTTAATCTTTCTTCTAAATTATTAATTAAAGCACTATACTCAAGAAGTACAGTTTTTGTATTCTCTTGAAGATTTAAAGTTTGGTCATATATAGCAAATGAAATATCATTAAAATATTTTGCTTTTTCAGCTTTAGTAGTATACTGTTTAGATTGATTCTTATAATCTAATAATAATTGAATATCAGCATTTAAAGTATCAATAAAAAAATAGTCCGTATTTGAAAAAATGGGCTGTATTAATAATAAGAATGTGAAAATTAATGATTTCATAGCTTTTTATAATATCATTTATATCCTATAAGATGCAATTTAAAAAAATAAAATTATTAAAAAAAAGGCAACCTATTAAAGATTGCCTTTTCAATGTATGACTTATTTAAAATATTACTTAATTAACATAACTTTTTGTGTCAATACGTTTGACGATGTTGATAAAGTAACAAAATATACTCCACTTGACATCTCATTTGCATTCCATGAAACATTATAATTACCTGCAAACTGATAAGAATCGACTAGGTTATCAATTAATCTACCATTTATATCGTATATAGATAATTTGATATCTCCATCATTAGATAAAGAGTAAACCAAATTGGTTGATGGATTAAATGGGTTAGGATATGCTGGCTGTAAAGATACTTCAGACGGCATATTATTTAAACTTAAATTATCCATAACTGTAATATTATGATTTTGCCATGAATGAATATCACCAGATAAATCATTCAGCATTCCTGTGGATGGTCTGTATAATTTAAATTCAGGTATATCTCCATACTCACAATACCCTATTGTAAATTCTGATTGATCATATCCCATCACAGGTATATCAATTATTTCACCATTATATTTTCTAGCACCAACTAATACTTGATTGTTGTATGCGAGAATCCAGTCACCACTCATAACACCTTCAATATTTTCTACATAGTAAAATGCTTGACTTTTTGATTGAGAATAATCATAATCAACAGGATTTCTAGGTACTGATACAAAGTCTGAAGAACTTCTACCTAAAGACTCTGGAGCTTGATATGAAAAATCAAAAGAATCATTACTTATGAACCAGTAACCTGTGTTAGGTGAAAAATACTGGAGACTACCTATCCACAAACCATTATAATTATATGCGGACTGACCTTCACCAAGTATTGCAACCAAAGTATTTTCAGCTTCATCTGATAATCCTTCTAATAATTCAGTATAATCATTTAAAGGATAACCTATTAAATTATCTCCAACTTCTAAGTCATAAACTGTTTCAGGATTTATCGGTGTACCTGTTATTGACAATTCTGAATTACCACTCATAACAACCCAATAACCAGACTCTTGATTAATATTTTCTAAAGTTCCTTGCCAGCCATCATCATAGATTGCAGCAGAAGAAGCTCCAGCAATAGCTAAAATTTCATTTGATACATTAGAAAAAATATTATCTAAAGATGTATTTTCTGGTAAAACATAAAAACTTGTTAGATTTGCATTATCATTTAGCTGTATTGAAACTGTTGCACAATCGTTCCAATCAATATTATCACATGTACCACAGTCATCCTGCAATGAATCTCCACCACATTGGTCATTACAATCGTAATAATCTGCAGCGCAGTCACAATATGGGTCATCAACAAAACCATCACCATCTTCATCACTACAACACTGACCATCACCATCTATATCATTTTGTGAATCATTTGGACATTCATCAACATCACCACAAATACCATCTTGATCTGCATCATTCTCATCATCATTTGGACATATGTCAACATCACCACAAATACCATCATCATCTATATCATTATCTGCATCATAGGGACATTCATCAATATCACCACAAATACCATCTCCATCAGCATCATTATAAAAGTCGTATGGACAATCATCTACATCACCACAAATACCATCACCATCTATATCATTATCTGCATCATATGGACATGGATCGTCATCACCACATGTTCCATCACCATCAGCGTCATTTTCACCATCGTAAGGACACTCATCTATATCACCACAAATACCATCATTATCTATATCATCGTCTGGATCATTTGGGCATGGATCTACATCACCACACTGCCCATCTTCATCAGCATCATTATCTGGGTCATTTGGGCAACCATCTACATCCCCACAAATACCATCTGCATCAATATCATTATTTGCATCATACGGACATTCATCAACATCACCACAAATACCATCATTGTCTGCATCATTTTCAGGGTCATAAGGACATTCATCATCTTCATCCGGACAATCTTCAAGGTTGTCTAATGTACAATCACAAATACCATCATCATCGATATCATCTTCAGCATCATATGGGCATTCATCTTCATTACCACAAATACCATCGCCATCTATATCATTAAAAGGGTCATTTGGACAATCATCTACATCTCCACAAATACCATCTGCATCAATATCATTATTTGCATCATTAGGACAATCATCTACATCACCACAAATACCATCACCATCTATATCATTGTCATAGTCATTTGGACAAATATCTTCATTACCACAAATACCATCACCATCAATATCATTATCTGCATCATATTCACAGTCATCTTCATTTCCACAAATACCATCATTATCCGCATCATTGTAATAATCATAAGGACAATCATCTACATCACCACAAATACCGTCACCATCTATATCATTATAATAATCATTTGGACAATCATCATCATTACCACAAATACCATCACCATCAATATCATTATCAGGATCCCATGGACATTCATCTACATCACCACAAATTCCATCTTCATCTATATCGTTATCAGCATCATATGGACAATCATCTACATCACCGCAAATACCATCATTATCTATATCATTTTGCGAATCATAAGGACATTCATCTTCATCACCACAGATACCATCTTCATCTATATCATTATCTGCATCATATGGACATTGATCTACATCACCACATATTCCATCACCATCTATATCATTATCAGGATCTTCAAAACATACATCAGTACAATCTAAAGACCACTCATCAGGAACAACAGGATAGTCATTACCTTCTGAGTATTCCAAACAATACATCATCTCTGTTCCTGGGTTACCTAAATCATCCCCATCAGTATCTTCACAATACACTTCAGGTGCAGGATTATCACAATCACAACCTAAGTCAGCATAACCTTCTTCTAAACCAGTATCACCTTCAACACAATATCCACAATAATCTACAAATGAATGACCACCTAGATCTTCATTACAATCATATCTAACAGATATTTCCTGAATTAATAACACAGCATTTGCAGACCAAGGAAAATCAATGGCTGCAAAATCATATCCATTTTCTCCTAAAACTTTAGCATCATAAAATGTATTTTCAGATTGGTCATAAACTACAAAAAGAGGAGCATCACCTTCTTCCATATAGTCAGCAGTTTCATCTGGATTGAATGGATCTACACCCATTACAGGTATATCACATATCCCACCACCACATTCACTTGCATCCCACTTTCTTGACCCAACACATACATCCCCAATTCCATCACCATCAATATCTTTAAATGCACCTACCCAATCTTCAGAATCAAGCGGTCTAGGAAATGAATTATCTGTTGTCTCTTGTACATTTACATCAAATGCATAATAAAAAGCTTGTGAGGTTGATTCAATATATTGAAATGCAACTGGTCCATCTTCATAAACACAAGTACCATCTTCTATTGTTGCATCTTCATCATAGTTATCAGCAGTTGGATCAGTACATCCTGAGCATGTAGAATCAGGAACAATACCTGTATTTCCACCTGTACACTCATCACAATTATCTATAGATGCGCTACCAAAACAATCACCATAACAGTCTTGATCTGCATTTGGGGTATTACCAGTACTTCCGCCAGAACAGATGTCGCAATCATCTTCAACGGCTTCGCCAAAACAATCACCATTACAGTCTTGGTCTGCATTTGGGGTATTATCAGTAGTTCCTCCAGAACAGATACCACAATCATCTTCAAAGGCTTCACCAAAACAGTCACCATTACAATCTAAATCTTCATTATTGCCAAAACAAACACCACAATCATCAATATCAGCATTTCCACCATTACATACTTC
>CBFHVR010000046.1:0-3159 GCA_965659495.1 uncultured bacterium | reverse complement strand
TTTTATTCATAATTAAATATAAGGACAATTATTAGAATCAACAATTAATCTTTAAAATATCCTCCCATCTTGTTGTGTAGCAAGGAGATAAGTTTTCTTGTTTTAATTTTTTTCTTTTAGAAATACCTTGTGCTAAAAATTTTACCGTATTTCTTCCCATTTTTTTATTTATTGAATCAATACTTTTGAAAAGCTCTCTAGATTTTAAATCATCTTTGATATCATTAAATAAATTTAACTGAACTTGATTATCTGGAACTATATCCCCTACAATCACACCTACTTTTTTATAGTTAATATTTTTTTTATACATACTTTTTAAAAGCTTTTTCGAAACTTCTATAATTTTAATTGTATCATTTGTAGCAACATTAAACATAGCAGCTCTAAACCCATTATTAAAACCTTCATGATTTTTAAATCTATTTACATTTAAAAAAACACCTATATACTGAGCACAACTTTTTTCTTTTCTAAGCTTTTCTGCACATCTTGAAGCGTAGTTGGATACAGCCTGCTCAATATAATTAATATTTTGAGTATCTTTTGGAAAAGTTCTGGATGTGCAAATACTTTTTTTACGTTTAGGGTGTTGATCAATTGAAAAACACTCTATACCTTTTAATTCTCGTAATATTTTTAATCCAGTTATAGCCATTTTCTTTTCAACCCACTTTTCATTCAGGTTGATAAATTGAGACGCTGTTTGAATACCGTATTCATTAAGCATTCTAGAATGTGCCCTTCCAATACCCCATACTTTTGATATAGGAAATTTTTGTAAAATATTTTTATTATCATCATTCATGATAAAAATATTATTTTGAGTCTTTTTTTTAGCTATATGATTTGCAACTTTTGCTAAAGTTTTTGTCTTAGCAAGCCCAAAAGAAACTGGAATACCTGTAGAGTTCGAAACCTTTTCTTTAATTTTATATGCTAATTTTGAATAATTAGAAACAGATGAAAAATCCATAAACGCCTCATCTATTGAATAAATTTCAGTTGAAGGTGAATTGTCTCTTAGTATTGACATAACTCTACTAGACATATCACCATATAAAGCAAAATTGGTTGAAAAAACAGATACATCATACTTTGAAATTATGTCTCTTATTTTAAATACTGGCTCGCCCATTTTTATGCCTAGAGCTTTAGATTCATTACTTCTTGCTATAACACATCCATCATTATTTGATAATACGATAACAGGTTTATTTTTTAATCTAGGATTAAATACTCTTTCACAGGATGCATAAAAATTATTACAGTCAGCTAAGACTATCATCGATTATTATGAATTGTATGTGTTACAATTCCCCAAATTTCAAAATCTATTGAATCTGTTATATTTATATCTGGATAATTTGATAATTCAGTTTCGGCTCGTAAGCAAATTTTTCCATTTATATCTATATATCTTTTAACAGTAAATTCACCATTTACCACCGCAATTACTATATCATTGTTTTTAGCTTTTAATGACTTATCTACAACCAGTAAATCTTCATTACCTATACCAGCCTTTTCCATTGAATGACCTTTTGCTACAATAAAAAAAGTAGCTGCAGGATTTTTAACTAAATATTTATGAAGGTTAAGATCTACATCTAAATAATCATCTGCAGGAGATGGAAAGCCTGCTGAAATACCGCTTTCGTATATATGTATTTTTTTTAAACTTTGATCATTATCATTTAGAGAATAAAATAATAATTTTTCTTTTTCTATTTTAATAGCCATTTCCTTTAAAATTAATTTGAATTACAAAGAGTATACTCTTCATCTAACTTCTCATCACAAAACTCATCGCACGACTGATTTGGATACCATGTACTATTACAGGCAGTCTCAGGAGCATCCCTCCAACAAGTATAAGTATGTATAGGAGTATTATTAATAAATGTCAATTCATAAGTAACACAAATACCTATATCAACTGGATCATCTTCAAATAATTCGCAAGATGATAATAAAAAAATAAATGTGATTAATAAATACTTCATACTAGAATTACTTTAATGAATTATTAAGATTATTATTTGATATATCATTACCTGAAGGATATTGATACACCTTTAATTCAAATTCGTTTAGAACTGATAATAGATGGTCAAAAATATCAGACTGTATCTCCTCATATTCAACCCAATTAATATTATTTGAAAATACATAAATTTCAATAGGTAAACCTTTTTCTGTTGGAGATAGTTGTCGTACTAAAAAAGTCATATCATCATGTATATATTTATTATTTTTTAAATAGGCTTTAATGTATGCTCTATAGGTGCCAACATTTGTTAAAGATCGTCCATTTATTAAAGATTTCATATCAACATCAGTATTATGCTTATCTATTACGGAAAGTTTATTATCAATATAATCTGATATAAGATTTATTTTTTTGAATTTTTCGATTAGTTCATGATCACAAAATTTGATACTATTCATATCAATACTTAGAGATCTTTTAATTCTACGCCCCCCACTTTCACTCATTCCTCTCCAATTTTTAAAAGAAGAATCAACTAATTTATGTGTAGGTATAATGGAAATAGTTTTATCCCAATTCTGTATTTTAATTGTATGTAGTGCAATGTCAACAACATCACCATCTGCTCCAAAATGTGGAGCTTCAATCCAATCGCCTACTTTGAAAAGATTATTTGAATTAATTTGTATACTTGAAACAAAAGATAAAATAGTATCTTTAAACACCAACATTAAAACGGCTGTTAATGCTCCAATCCCACTCAGTAAGTAAAAAGGTGACTGACCAGTAAGAATAGAAATTATTATTATTAAACTAAATAGATTTATTAATAATCTAAGAATTTGAAAGTAGCTTTTAATATTAATAGCGCTTGAATATTTACTTTTGTTATAAATATCACTTATAACATTTAATAAAGAATTAATAGATGCCACAATTACTATTGCTATTAAAACAAGCACTAGTCTATTAATGAACAGGTAATCACCAATTAAGGAGTTAAATAAATTATAAAATATTATTAAGGGTAAGATGTATGAAAGTCTATTAAATAAACCATTCTCAATTAGTATATCATCTATGGTATTTGATGTTTTTTGAAATAAATGAAATAATGCCTTTATAACAATATATCTCATAAATAAATATGAAAAAATACTAAAACA
>CBFHVR010000045.1:0-123149 GCA_965659495.1 uncultured bacterium | reverse complement strand
ATCTATATCTATAACGGTAAGATTGTAATTTTCTTTTGATAGAAATTTTGATAAATTAAAACCGACTTCACCGGCTCCAACTAAAACAATATTTAATAACATAGTTTTATTTTCTCTTTATATAAAAAAAGCCCCCAGTTTTAAACCAGGGGCTTTGAAAAATGAGTACAACTAATTTATTTTAATAATGTCATATTTATAACATCAGTAAAGCCAGGAGCAGTAATTCTTGCGAAATACTGACCACTTGCAACACTACTTGCATCCCAATTAAATGTATAACCTTGAGCTGCATCTAACATTCCATTATGTAAACTTGCTACTTTACGTCCTTGTAAATCGTATACAGTAACATCAACAACACCAGCATTAGCTAAATCAAATTCTATTGTTGTTGTTGGATTAAATGGATTTGGGTAATTTCCTACAATTGAAGTTTCATACGGTGATAAACCATCATTTAAATCAAATGTGAAATCAATACTATCATCAATAGCTACTTCTTCACCATGTGAACCAGCTGCTACGATATTTGAAACAGAAACTAATGTTGAACCTTTAAAAGAATCAACAGATTCATATGAAAGTTGAATAACTTTTTCTAAATTATTAGCTTCTAAAATAGCAGTACCACCTAAATCAAACATTATAACTCTAGCTAGACCAGGTTCTTTTATTTTACTGTAAACACTCATGTTTGACCTTACATCTGAACCTGAGAATAAATGAGAAATATTATTTTCATTTAATTTTAATTGTGCTGGATCGTAACTAACATCGAACTGCAAGCCATATACGTCAACACTTGATTCTAATTTTATTTGTAAATCATTTAGATTTGCTTTTTCTACGTTTAATTTAGCATTAGTTGTAACCTGCGCACCTAAAGCTAAAGAAAGTACTAAACCTATTGTTAAGATATTCTTCATGTTAAACTCCTTTTTATACTCATTTTATTTTTTAAAACAATCGTTACAAATGCAACAACATTAAATTAAAAGATAATATTAATATATACAAATTATTTATTCCTTATATTTGTAACAATATATTTCATATATCTACTCATTTTCTCTTTTAATAATTGCACCTAAACTTGAAAGCTTATTTTCAATTTTCTCATATCCTCTATCAATATGATATATTCTACTAAGGTGAGTTTGACCAAAAGATGAAAGTGCAGCAATTATCAAAGATGCGCTTGCTCTTATATCTGTTGACATTACTTTTGCAGCAAATAGTTTTTTAACACCTGTAACATTTGCAATATTTTGATGCATATCTATTTTTGCACCAAGCCTAACTAGCTCAGGTACATGGGTAAATCTATCTAGATAAATGGTGTCTTTAATTGAACATGTATTATTTGATAGTGACATCAAAGCAATCCATTGTGCTTGTAAATCTGTAGGAAAGCCAGGATATACATCAGTTTCAAGTGATACAGACTTTATTTCTTTTTCCATATTAATCAAAACAGAATCATTATCATAGGAGATGGAAGCTCCAACTTCTTTTAGTTTGTCGATAACGACATCTAAATGCTTATAATTACACTTATTAATCTTAATACTACCTCTAGTTGCTGTTGCAGCAATTAAAAATGTTCCAGCTTCTATTCTATCTGGAATTATCGAATAATCAATATTAATCTCTTTTTTAATTTTAATTCCCTTAATAGATAGCTTATTTGTTCCTAAACCAGTAATGGTTACTCCACATTTAATATAAAAATTACATAAATCAACAATTTCAGGTTCCATTGATGCATTTTCAATAATCACCTCTTGTTCAAGATTAACGCATGCCATGATTACATTCCCAGTTGCCCCTACACTTGGTATTGGGAATTTTATTTTAGCTGATTTTAATTTACCTTCAGTTAGTATGTAACCAGAGTCTAATGTTACTTTTGCGCCTAGCTTTTTAAATGCTTCTAAATGAAAATTAATTGGTCTTGGTCCCCAAGCGCAACCTCCTGGTAAAGAGACCTTAGCATACTTAAATCGAGACAATAATGGTCCTAATACATAAAATGAAGCTCTCATTGTTTTAACTAAATCATAAGGAGCTTCTGGATTATTACACTTTGTTGTATCAATAATTATTGCATTATCTAAATAAGATATTTTACAACCTATAATCTCTAATAATCTGAGCATTGTTTTGGTATCTCTCAAATTAGGTATATTAGATATAGTGTATTTGCCGGGAAATGCTAAGCACGCACACATTATTGGCAAAGCAGCATTTTTAGATCCGCTTATATCTATTTCACCCTCCAGTCTAACTGGTCCGTTAATTACAAATTTATCCATTTTTATACCTGTATATTAAATAATATAAACCCATACCTATATAACATCCTAAATAATCAAAAAAAGCATCATAAATACTAGCAATTCTATTTGGTACAAATATTTGTATAGATTCATCAATGATAGGAATTAATGATATAAACAACAATGGATATAACATCTTTATTTTGAAATCTTGATGATATAATGCATTTAAATACAATATTCCTAAAATAAAATATTCTGAAAAATGAATAAGCTTATCATACTTCCAAATCTCTTTATATGGAATAATACTAAATGATAAAAATGAATTACATATAAGAAGTAGTAAATAACTTACAAACAACCATAAACTTTTAGATTTATAATTCACTATTTTTCCTAAGCTCATTAAATGCATGAGGTATACAATCAATAAGATCTGATGCTGTCATGCCATCTTTAGAAATATTATTCATATAATAGTTTGCTGCCTCTGCATGTAAATATGTTCCAAGAATTGATGCTTTTAATCTACTATATCCTTGAGATAAAAGACTAACTAAAATTCCTGATAAAACATCACCTGTACCAGCAGTTGCAAGTAAACTTGGTCCCCTATCCATTATATATATCATATCTTCTGTAATGATAAATGTATTAAATGACTTCAGAATAATTATTTGTTCTTCAACTATACTCTGCAATGAAATCAAAACATTAAGATTTAAAAAATCTACATCTTTAAATCCATAAATGTTTTTAAGCTCTCCCATATGTGGAGTTAAGATAGAATTAGAAGGATAATGGTTAATATTTCGATTTTTTTCTATTGCACCAGCATCGATAATGATATCATTGCAATCAATATGATCAATTGAAATGTTGTCAATATCATTATCTCCAGGACCTATTAAAATTGGTGTTTTAGTATCTTTCTTATCTAATATATTACTTGTTATTATTGCTTCGGGAATTAATAGGTCTATCTTATCTAACATTTTATATGAATTATCATAATATAAATTAACATAACTGGACCCTGTTTTAAGGCAAGCTCTAGTTGATAAAATTGTAGCGCCAGAATATTTTTTACCACCATAAATAAAACATTTACCATTTGAATATTTATGTATATCACTCTTTTTATTAAAAAATTTCAAAATATTATTTATATCTGAAAATTCTATTTTTTGAATATTACTCGAGATTGTTTTAAAGCCAATATCAGAAATAAATAAATTACTAATTGGTACTAAGAAATGACCTAACTTAGGAAAACCAAATGATGTAGTAAATTTGGAATTAACAACTGAATCTTCAAGATAAAAATCAACACCATCTGAAAAAGCTCCGGATGGAATATCAATTGATATTAAATTTTTATTTTTATTTAATTCTTTAATAATTTTTATATATTTATCACTTAAATCTCTTGATAAACCAATTCCAAAAACCCCATCAATTACACAGTCATATTTATCAAATTTAATTTTATCACTATAAATAGAATATTCTCTTTTAGATATTTTATATTTTTTTAATAATTTAGAATGCCCATTATTTTCTTCTGTAAAAACTATTTTTGATGATACATTATATTTTTTAAGATATGAGTGTGCAATAACTCCATCTCCTCCATTATTACCTTTTCCACAAACAACTATTACAGTTTTAGAAAATGGGTTTTGTATTTTTTCACAAAAAAATTGTGCGACAGCTTTACCTGCATTATCCATAAGTTCTTCTTGGGATAAATGACCACTTTCTATGGTTTCTTTATCTAATTTATACGCTTGTTCTTTTGTAAGTACCGGAATCATTTTTCTATTATAACAAATGCGATAGCATAATCTCCATCATGAGAAATTGATACATTAAATTTAACATTATTAACATTAACTAATTTAATATATGGAGATTTATCTTTATTATTTAAAACTTCTATATCTACTAGTGGAATAGCTTTAACAATCTTCGCACTTAATAAGGCCTTTTTAACTGCTTCTTTAGCTGCGTACTTACCACTTAAATGAATATAGGGTTCTTTATGTTTATTACAATACTCAACTTCTAAAGAAGAAAATATTTTATTTAGAAATTTTGAATCTTTATAAAGTGATTTTATTCTATCAATTTTTACAATATCTGTACCAATTGATAACATCGTTATTTATTTAATTGATGAATTATATCTACAACTTCAGATAAGCTATCTAATTCGTAATCTGCTCCAGAATCTATAATATCTTCAGTGCTTCCATATTTTGCAAAAGCTGTCTTCATTCCTAATTGGCCTGCACCTTTAATATCTCTTTCTGGCCAATCACCAATCATAATACATTCTTCTAGATTTGCATTTAGTTTTTCTGAAATTTTTATAAATGGCTCTTTTGCAGGTTTGTAAAAACCTGTATCATTAAAAGTAACTACCTCGTCAAAAAAATTATGCAGGTTAAGTGTATATAATCTCATCCATGCCTCTCGACTTGGAGCATCAGAAACTATACCTAAGTTTAAATTCATACTAAGGAGTTTATTTAATGTGGGAATAACATCTGGATAAAGGTTTAATGAAATTTCTTTAGCTTTTTTATACTCAACAATCGCTGCAGCGAGATATTTGTAATTAATTTTACCGATTTTATTTATTATAAATTCGTTAAAAACTTCTTGATGTTCATAACCCTTAGTATCATATATTGAAAATATTTCATTAACAGACTCCTGTTTATCTATGTCCATACCCATATTAATCATAGCTTCAACTGCTGCATTAATCGATACAGATTTCATTTTCATAAAGTCCAGCAATGTATTATCTAGGTCAAAGATTACAGATTTTATCATGATTAGAATAAACTAATATTATTCACAATGCTTTGTATAGTATTCGAAGTTTTCAGATTTTAAATAATTATTAGCAGTTTTTCTATAGTTTCGATCTCTTTTACACTTAGTAAAAGCATCTTTGGCTGCTAATTTATTACATAGATTCATTTCAGACACTCCAAGTTCAAATAGTGCTGGAGCATAATTTCTTTTATTTTTTAAACTTAATTTCGCATTATCTTTAGCTCTTTGATAATCTAACATTTCATTATAAACAGATGCTAATCTTGCTAAAATACTATATGCACTAGGATTAGCTTTTAAAGCCACATTTGCATAAGAAATTGCATTATCTAAATTTGACTCCCCTATTTCCAAATCCATTAACAACTCATATGCCCTATAATAAGTATCATCTAATACTATTAAATCATTTAGGATAGTTTTGGTTATTTCAATCTCGCCTTTAGATTTATATAATTTTGCTTTTTCAAAAAAAGCTTTAGTATAATCTGGTTTTATTAAAATAGCTTTGTCTAGGAAAGATAGAGCTTTATCATAATCATCAACAGCTATATAACACTTAGAAATCATATACAAAACCTTATAATTTTTAGGCTGAAGCTCTATACCTTGTTCTAAAATCTCTGCAGCTTTTCCATAATCTTTAATAGCATAATAAATATTACCTATTCTAAACATGGCAGAAGTATTTACTGGATCATAAGATAAAGCTTTATTAAAATGTTCTAATGCAGTTTGATAATCCTTGACATCATAAGCCTCTTTACCTTTTAGAATTTCTAAATTAGCAATGTATTTAATTTCGTCTTGATACAATGAATTATAAGGATTTAGTTGTTTAGCTTTATTAAAATTAGCAATTGCGTTTACATAGTCCTTATTTTCTTTATAAGCATATCCCAATCTGTAATAAACAATTGAATTATCTTTATATTTTTTAAGTAATACCTCTGTTTCTTCAATTGCTTCAATAACAAAACCACTTGATAAAGTTTTACTTACATTTTTAAGATCATTAATTAAGTCACCTAATAAAGAACCTTCTTCGGCATATTTGTCTGGACTACTTTTCATAGCTAATTGTAAACTTTTATTAGCATTATTTAAATCATCTAATTTTAAATATATCTGATATGATAGATAATGAAAACTTTCATCTTTCTGTTCAACAAGTTCAAGCATAGACTGAGCGCTTAATATATCATCTGTAAGGTACAAAGATTCTACGTCATCAAAAGATACGCTTGGAAGAATGAAAGAATTTAATAAAAATAATAATGAAAAAAGTCGTTTCAAAATAATCTCCTTAATTGTGCTGAAGGCGGGATTTGAACCCGCACGAGAAATATTCTCACTGCCCCCTCAAGACAGCGTGTATACCAGTTCCACCACTTCAGCTATAATGACTGAAGTGAAACTTATTCAGTTTCTTCAACTTCTATTGGAACATTAATTATTGGCTCAATATCTTCAAGTTTATTTCTGTCTAAAATAGGATCACTAGTAGATGTTGATACATCTATTGATCCAGGAGTCGAAATAACATTTAAGGATATTGCAAAAATCATAAATAAAGCAGCAAGAATTGCTGTTGTACGTACAAGTAATTTATCTGCAGCCTCGCCACCAAATGCTGAATTTAAAACATTACCTGTCATTGCACTTCCCATGCCTCCAGTTTTACTCGACTGCATTAAAATAATACTAACAAGTAGAAAACAAACTAAAACAAATAAAATTAAAATTACATAATATAAAGCGTTCAAAATAACTTCTCCTTAAAATTTATTATAAATATTATAAAACACATCAGCATCTATAGAAGCTGAGCCTATTAAAAAACCATCAACTTCATCAACAGTTAGTAAATCAGAAGCATTATTCTCATTAACACTTCCTCCATACAACAGGCATATATTACAATTATTTAAATTAATTTCATTAATAATATTTTTTAAAAATTTATGAATAGAATAAATTGTTTCAATGTTAGCTGATTTACCTGTTCCAATTGCCCAAATTGGTTCATAAGCAATGATGTATTCTTTAGATGAATTCAAATTAATATCATTAAAGATTCTTTTAATTTGATTTTTTAGTACTGCTCTAGTAATTCCTGATTCTTTTTCTTCTAAAGTTTCACCTATGCATATTATAGGTGTTACATTTGAATTATTTAAAACTTTTAACTTATTACAAACATCAATATCACTCTCATGAAACTTCTGACGTCTTTCAGAATGTCCAATAATTGCGAAATTACAATTTGATTCCTTAATCATTTGCAGAGAGTTTTCGCCAGTAAAAGCACCGTTTTCATATTCTGAAACATTCTGCGATCCCAAAGATATCGATTTATTAGCTTCTGACAATCTATGCACATAATCAAGATGAATTGAAGAAGGGCATATAACAATATTGCAGCTATTATTAAAATCTTTTGAAAGAAAATTTTCAAAATATTTATCAATATTTTTTTTACTCATATACATTTTCCAGTTTGCTATACAATATTTACTCATTTAATACTTCTCCCATGATTTAGTTAAATTTAATTTTTCACCACTCAATAATTTCAATGATGCTCCTCCTCCTGTTGAAACATGAGAAAAGCCATTTAAAGTGTCATACATTTCTATTGCACTTACCGTGTCTCCACCACCAATTATTATAATTTTATTTTTCATTTTTTTTAAGAATTTAGACATTTTTATTGTTCCATGAGAAAAATTTTTGTTTTCGAAAAAACCTAATGGACCATTCCATATTATAGTATCTAAGTTATTTATTTTATTCTTAAAAATCTTTATTGTTTGAGGACCTATATCAAGACCTATGTCGTTATCTTCTAAATTATTAATATTTTTTATAAATATTTTATTAGAATCAATATTATTTTTAACACATACCACATCTATAGGCAATATAATCTTTTTATTTATTAATTTTGATTTTTCTATAATTTCTTTTGCAATATCAAGCATATCATTTTCAACCATACTAAGACCAACATTCAGACCTTTAGACTTTAAAAAAGTAAATGCCATTGCACCGCCAATAAAAATTAAATCAGCATTATCTAAAAAGAAATTAATCATTTTAATTTTAGTAGATATTTTAGCACCACCAATAATAATTCCAGTTCCTAATGATTTTTTTAGATGTAAAAAATCAAATTCCTTAATCATTAATAATCCAATACATCTATATTCAAAAAAATTTAAAATTTTAGAGTTTGAAGCATGTGATCTATGAGAAGTTCCAAATGAGTCACAAACATAAATATTAGCATGCTTTGATAATTTTTTGGAAAATTCTTTATTATTATCTGTTTCTTGTTTATAAAATCTTAAGTTTTCAAGTAAATGAATTTGACCTGGTTTTAAAGATTTAGAAATATCAATTGATTCACTGCTAATACAATCATCTGAAAAATATATTTTATTTTTGTAATACTTATTTAAATATTTTTGAATAGGTTTTAAGCTTAATTCAGAGTTGTGCCCATCAGGTCTACCAAGATGACTCATTATAACAATTGATGCATTTTGAGATAGACAGTAATTAATAGTTTCAAATGATGCTTTTATTCTAAAATCATTGATTATTTTACCTTTATTTATTGGCACATTATAATCAAATCGTATAAGGACGGTTTTATTCGTGATATCTAATTCATTTATAGGCTTCATTTTGCAGAATTTGCATAAGAGAAGCTATAAAAATCAATTTCAATCGTGTTTAAAAGAATCATTCTACATCCTCAAACTCGGCATCTATTACATTTTTTTGCTTACTAGTAGATTTATTATCCAGGAATAAATTTTTAAAGATTAAGCGTAAAAGATAAAAAAAAACTAATATGAGAAAAAATTTCATAAATTAATTTTCGAGTCTTTTAATGGATTGTAATATTTAGTTCCTTTAATTGGACTTCTAATAACATTGAGGATTTCTTTTAAATCATTTTTATTATTCACAAAGTCAATATCATTTGTATTAATAATTAATAGTGGAGACTTGCTATATCTAAAAAAATACTCATTGTACATCTGGTTTAATGAATCAATATAATTCCAATCCATATTGTTTTCATATAGCCTACCTCTATTTTTAATATTGTCCATTAATCTTGATGTTTCTGACTGTAAAAAAATAATCAAATCCGGATATAAAATATTTTTTTCCAATATACTTGCAATAGAATTATATAGGCTCATTTCCTTATCATCTAAATTTAAAGCAGCAAATATTCTGTCTTTCATAAACATGTAGTCAGATACAACATATTTATTAAACAAGTCTGTTTGCTTGAACTCATCTTGTTGTTTATAACGAGAAAGTAAAAAAAATAATTGTGTTTGAAAAGCATATTGTTTAGAGTTTTTATAAAACTCAGATAGAAACGGATTTTCTTCAAATTTTTCTAAAATTAACTGAGCTTGAAATTCTTCTGCTAAAATTTTAGCAAGGCTAGTCTTTCCAACACCAATACTTCCTTCAACAGTAATATGATAATTTATTTTCATAACTTATATTCTAATTTACAAACTTTCGATGTATCTTTAACATTATTCAATAAATAAAAAATAGACTCATTATATTTTGGTACAATATATTCCATTGATATTTCAGACCATGGAAATAGAACAAATTTTCTTTCATGCAGTTTGGGATGTGGAATAACCAAATCCTTAGAATTGAAAATTATTTCTTTAAAAGTAAGAATATCAATATCAATAATTCTTTCAATATTTGGATTATTCTTAACATTTCTTCCCATTTTCTTTTCGATTTTTTGAGTTAGTTTGAAAAAATCAAAAAGATTATGATTAGTTTTTACATTTATAATTAAATTATAAAAATTTTTCTTACAATTAGATTTATATGGTTCAGTTTCATAAACAGATGAGATCTTTACAACTTCAACATTATGAACACTAAACTCTATTAATAAAACTTTTAAATTATTTAATCTATTACTGCAATTTGTACCAACTGATAAAAATATTGAATTATCCATTATAAATAGTTGAGATATATTGAACTTGACATTTGACCTTAGGATTTTTCTTTTTTATTTCAACAATTAGCTCCTTCAAATCATATTTTTTCATAATGCAATCGTAAATATCTCTAGTTAAATTTTCCATTAAATTATATCTTCTGGAAATAAATATTGATTTCGTATGATTAATAATACTAGAATAATCGACAATACCATCAATATTTAAATTAGAGTTATTATACTTTAATTCGTAAGATATGCTTATAAAAAAATCCTGACCATTTTTAATCTCATCATCGTACAGACCGTGATAACCAAAAATCTTTATATTTCTTATTTTATATTTAAACATTATTTTTTCTGATATTGCACAATATATTCAATTCCTTTTCTTTTTTCAACACTCAAACTATTTGGGACTAGTTTTAGTAATTTAAAAAAAACAGAAAAATTTATTTTGAGTTCATTTAAAGTAACTTTGAATGGAGGATTTGATGAAACGCTATCATTACCTACTGGAAGCATTATTCCAATTAATTTGCCATCTTTATTAAGCAAATTGTTACAGCTTTCAATGTACAACGATCGTTTGTTAGGATTTATTGCACAATAAAAAGTGTATTCTAATATAAAATCAAAAAAATTACTATACTTTCCAGGTAGATTAAAAAAATCCATAGATATTAATTTAACATTTGTATTGCTTTCTTTATTTTTCATGGATAAAACTTTTAGAGCAGTATCTGAAAAATCACAAGCATAAACATTAAAACCACATTTACTTAAAAAAATAGCATCATGACCCAAGCCACAACCAGGTATCAATATATTTTTAGAACTTTTGTTTTTAATGGAAGTTGACCAATCAACAAAATATGGAGTTGGTTTACCTAGATCCCATGCAAATTCGTTAGTTTTATATCTATTATCCCAAAATAATAGATCATCAACATCTTTTAATTTATCTGCCATTAATTAAATATGAGAAATATTCTCAGCTTCATCACCTCGCTGAGTTATCGTAGTATCAAATCTAACTGGCATGCCCTGTCGGATTTTAAGGCCTGGTCTAACTTTTGAAACATGGAAAAAATAATCTTGATCTTCATCTTCACAATTAATAAATCCCCAGCCTTTTAAAACATTCCATTCTTTAATAAAACCTGTTTTCATTTTGTATCCTTAGTATTTTTAAATCCGATATCTTTGCTAAATTCTGATGGAAAATCATAACCTTTACGATCGGGATAATGCATAATATTTTTAATATTATTCCACGATACCAAAAAATTTGCATCTACATTATTTTTTTTATCTAATTGTAAATTGGGATGTGCTAACCAAAGACCTATATGATCGTAACCTTTAACAAGAAAATGAGAAACTTTATTATCTATACCAATATTATTATAGATGGAAATATCTTGAAAATCTATATAAACTATATCACCAATTATATCTTCAATATTAAACATATTGGATACAATTTTTAATCATCTAAATCTTTTTTAATGGAATCAATATCTTCTTTTAATGATTCAAGAGATTTATTTATTTTTCTAACATCTCTTTGAGTTGTTCTTTTATAACTTGAGAACTCTTCAGATAATGATTCCAAAGATTCATTTAAATCTTCCAGTCTGTCAGAAAGTGTTTCATTAATTTGATCTAATTTAAATTCTAATCTTTCAAAAGTATTATTTACTGAGTCAACTTTAGCATTGTATGCATTATAGTGGCTGTTTGTTTCTTCTTGAAGAGTTTTTACATGCTTTGAAATTCCAATATACTTTAATTCTAGTCTATTATATACCTCACTCCACTCATTTACATCACCACTTAATGTAAAGTCACTTTCTTGCAAATCGCCCATCTTCTCAACTCTATCGTGATCTACAACAGTCCAATAATAAAGTCCCATCAAAGTCAAAACTGTTAAAAAAATCCATACTCCTCTATCTTTTATAATATCCATTTATTTTCCTTAGATTTATTATTTTTCAACTTCTTCTAATTTTTTTTCCCAATCTGTTTTGGAATTTTTATCTTCATTTGAGTTTAAAGAAGCATAAAAAGCTTCTTTGTCTTTTGTCTTTTTCTTTAATAACAAAAAGGCTTCTTCCATTTCATTGTTAAATTCAGTAATTGTTTTTTCAAGACGACTTTCTAATTCTTTCAAAAGAGTTGGACCATAGCTGTCATTAATTCCAACTAAAAAATCATCAAGATAATCACTTAAAAAATTACTTCTACCCTCTTTTGTATTTAAATCTTTAGCCATTATTTATTAAATATAAGTTTAAACATAGTATAAATTTTTAATTTTTTTTTCTATAAAACAATAATTATTATTTTCACTTATCATTAAATCACATCATCATTATCTACTTTATCTTCATTGATAAAAAATTCATTAATCTGCTCAAAATATATACTATTGATGTAATAAATAAGGTTTAACATTAAAACGATAAAGAAGTAGTTTAAGGAAATTAAAATTATATTTGAGAATAAAATGAGATACAATTCTTTATTTTTATTATCAGAAAATATATGTAATAAAAAAACAAGTGTTACCGGTACTAATCCTACTAAATACACTAAAAGCGAAGTATTATATGAGAAGTTATATAAACAAGAAAGAATACTAACACTTGATAATGTAAGTATTGAAAGATTATTATTTTTTATCAGATTTATTTTTTCTTTAGATATATAGTTAACAGCAAAGAGTAGCAATAAAATTGATATAAAACACTTTAGAACAAATGAAAATATTAAAATCATCGTTATAATTTACTTAATTAATTACTTTCATTCTAAAATTAAAATTTGCCATATTAATTATTGAATATACAGGAACACCTAGAATATTATAATCTGGCACAAAACCCCAAAATCTTGAATCATAACTATTGTCACGATTATCTCCCATTAAAAAATAGTAATTATGTTTAACTACATATTTATCGATACTATTAATATATTTACCATTAATTTTCAGATTTTCTAAAATATATTTTTTATCTTTAACCTTATTTGCAATCCTAGGATCCCAAGGAGTTATGATTTTGTTATCATTATTTTTCATTACTAATTGTTCTGCATGTTTAATTTGTTCATTATTTTGTTTCATCTGAAGTTTTCTCTTTGCATCAACACTACTGCCAGAAAAAATACCAAGTATTTTGTACTTAATAAGTCCACGCAATCTGCTTATGTGTTCAGGATCAATAAGAGTAAATTGCCAACCATCAAGCTCAAGATTATTCCCATCAAGCAGTAGTAGATTAACTAACGATTCCCAATCATTAACTTCTTTAATATTATAAGAAAAACCTTCATCCCATAATCCATTAGTATTAATGTCTTCAAATACTTCTCCAAAATCATAGAGATTATTATTATTACTATCAATAAAAGGTTCAGATTTATATGGAACTGTAAATGTACTAAGATTATCAATATTACCATAATCCCATTTATTATTATTATTTCTATCATTATATTCTTCAGAATCTTTATCATAGAAATAATTATTATTTAAATCATCAAAACTTTCACATTTGAACTGGGAATATAAATATTCTGAATTCCAGGTCATCTTTTGAGTTAATACATTACTATTATCAGGAAGACGTTTTAGATACTGTCCTTCAGAAGGAAATTCTAATAGTTCATCATTTACATAAATCTTTCCTTCATTCATACTGATTCTATCTCCAGATAATCCAATACATCTTTTAACATATTTTTGAAAAGGGTCTCTTGGAAATTCAAAGATTGTAACATCACCATTTTTAACTTTTCTAAATTCTGGCAACCTAAACCAGGGAATATCAAAACCATAACGTGTATATGGAATACCAATCCAAGTTGGAGTTTTCATTCCAAATATAAATTTATTTCCAATTAAAACATCTCCAATTAGAATTGTTTTTTCCATTGAGCCTGTTGGAACAACATAAATTTCTAAAAGACAGGTTTTGATTGTAAAAGCAACAACAATAAGGGTTATTAAACCTTTAATTTCTTTAATTTTTTTATTTGAAATTTTCATTTTTCTAATAAGCTGACGCTTTTGCTCCTCTTCTACTATCTGACGCACCATAATACAAATTATCAATTATCATTATTGAATTTGCTTCACCTAAGCCAGTATCAGATCTATAAATAAGACTATGTTTTGCATCTAACAATTTATTAATAACTTCTGTATTTAATGAGTTTTTTTCTATTTGAATTACATCCGGAAACCACTGTTGGTGAAATCTTTTAGATTCTACAGCATCTTTAATTTCCATATTAAAATCAATAACATTATTTATAACCTGGGTAACTGTTGTAATTATTGTCGATCCCCCAGGTGAACCTGTTATTAATAAGGGTGAATTATCACTATTAGTTACTATAGTTGGAGTCATCGAACTTAACATTCTCTTTGAAGGTTTAATTGAATTTTTATCACTTCCAATAATTCCGTACATATTTGGATATCCAGGTTTAATGGAGAAATCATCCATTTCATTATTAAGTAAAAAACCTGAATTATCAACTGTTATTCCACTACCAAACCAACCATTTAAAGTAGTTGTTACACTAACGCAATTACCATACTTATCAATAATTGAGTAATGAGTTGTTTCTTCACTTTCATTGTTAGAAACTTTTATAGACTCATGTAAATCAGAACTGGATTTTGATATATTTTTATCTATTGAATTAAATAATGAATCAGCATAAGCCTGACTTTTCAAATAATTTATAGGTATATCTATAAAATTTATATCTCCAAGATATTTATACCTATCAACATACGCCAGCTTAGAAATTTCTGCCATGTAATGAACATGCTGATAATCTTGAAACATCATATCACTAAAGTCTAAATTTTCCAGTTGATTCAATATGATTGCGAGAGTAATACCACCTGATGATGATGGGGGCATGGATATAACATTATAATCTCTATATTTAAATTCTATTGGATTTAATTCATTTACTCTATAACTAGCTAAATCATCATAAGATATAATTCCATTTTTTCTATTCATACATGAGATTATATTATCAGCTGTTTGTCCAAAATAAAATTCCTTATATCCATAATCAGCTATTCTTAATAATGTCTCAGCTAATTCAGCTTGAATTATATTATCTTTAAGATTGTAAGATTTATTTTCAACAAATACTTTACGGCTAACTTTATCTTGATTTAACTTATTTATTAATGACGGATTGTTGAAAAGATAATGGTTATGTAAATCAAGTTCAAACCCGTACTTAGCTAAAAGAAATGATGGATATACCAAATCTTTCCATGGTAGGGTAGCATATTTTTCATAAACATATCCCATTCCAGCTACTGTTCCAGGAACACCAACTGAAAGACTACTTGATGTACTCATGCTTTGAATAACTTCTCCATTTTCATCTTGGAACATATTTTCAGTACTTAAGATGGGTGCAGTTTCTCTAAAATCTATAGCTGTAGATTTACCATCTGCAAATTTTATAACCATAAACCCACCCCCTCCTATATTACCAGCGCTTGGATGAGTTACTGCTAAAGCAAAACAAACACCAATGGCAGCATCAATAGCATTACCTCCATTTTTCATTATATTAATACCAATATCGCTTGCTTGAATTTTAGATGATACTACAACACCATTTTTGCCTGAAACATCGGATGAAACAAAAGGGTAAACGAAATGTGTAAATAAAATTATTTTAAATATAATTTTCATTGAATTTTTTTGATAACAGGTTTTTTGCCTTTAATAAACTTCACAGATATTACATCGATTGAGTAATTATTTTCTATATAATTTTCATTTAAATAATCTTTCAAGCTTTTATCAATTTCATATTTATTAATAGCTTTCGATTTATTATTAATTACCTTAATAAACTTATATTTACCAATTTTATCTTGAAGACAATAATCTATATTCATATTGTTGATTTTAAAATTTTGATCTTTTACTTTATAATATTTTTTAACATAGCTTATTCCAACTAATTGATGGGCAAGTTTTTTAAAACCATCTTTTTTACTTAAATAAAAATCATAGCTAGGCATATTATTTTTAACAATCTTAAATGATCTTCTATGAATTGGAGAAGATTTAATAAGATTTAATTGTTCAATATGATATTTAGTTCCATACCCTTTATGATTAATAAACTTATATTCAGGAAATATTTTATCGTACTCTTTCATTAAATTATCTCTTGATACTTTGGCAATTATGGATGCGGCAGCAATACTTTGAGATATATTATCACCATTAACAATATAATCGGTTGGGTAGATAGTGATATTTGAATAAGGTCCATCAATTAAAACTTTATCAGGCTTTAAATCGAGATTACCTAAAGATTTTTTCATTGCAAGGAATGTAGCTTTTAAAATATTTATTTCATCTATAATATTTTCGTTAACTATCCCAACGCCAATTGAAAGTGCTTTTTTATATATTTCTTTAAATAAAAGATTTCTTTTTTTTAAAGAAAGTTTTTTTGAATCTTTTACCCCACTAATTATTTCGTATGGTTTTAAAATTACAGCAGCTGCAACAACAGGACCTGCTAATGGACCTCTGCCTGCTTCATCAATTCCAACAACATGCTTGAACCCTTGATCCCAATATTTCTTCTCATATTTTATAAAATCCATATATTTAATATAGCGTTATTATTATAAATATTTGTAATTTTAAATATCACTGGGGTGCTATAAAATGCTGAGAACATACCCTTTAACCTGATCTAGATAATGCTAGCGGAGGAAACCTTATGAAACTTTTTATTTTTTTACTAATCTCTTCAGTTTTTTCAAAAGATATTATAATAAATTCTCAATTATTAAATAATCAAAAACTACCTCTTGAGAAAGCTGATATAACATGTGGAGAATCATATACTACTACTAATTATAACGGTGATTTTACTATAAAATGCAACCAATTTGAAAAACTCAAAATATCTTATATAGGATATCAAAATATTTCATTAGAATTAAATGATATTGGCACTTCAATAATTTTGATAGATGAGGATGTAAATTTTGAAGATATAATAATTGTGGGTGGTTTAAGTCCATCATCAAATGATACAAGAATAAAGATATTATCCCAAAAGAAATTTGAAAACAATGGTAAATATCATTTACAAGATGTAATTGAATCTACGCCAGAATTAAATTATGCTGGAGGCACTTCTAGACCAAGATATTTTCAAATAAGAGGCCTTGGTGAACTTAGTCAGTTCTCTGGAGAAGGACTTCCTCATTTCTATGTAGGTTTATTTTTAGATGATATAAATTTTACTGGAATAGGTGGTATTTCTATATTAGATGATATAAAACAAATTGAAATTTTTAAAGGGCCACAATCTACTTCATTTGGTACAAATGCAATGGCTGGTGTTATAAACTTATTAACAAACAATCCAAATCTTGAAGAATCATTTAAATTTAATTATTCACTGTCTTCTTATGATGGAAAAAAAGTGAATGTAAGTATAAATTATCCACTTAATAGTAAAATTCGAACATATTTTAATTTTGTTAGAAATCAATCTAATGGATATATTAAAAATGATTTTAGACCTGATGAAAATTCGAATAAACAAAATGAACAGCTTTCAAAAATTAAATTATTATTTTCACCTACTATTAATTCAACTATTTTACTAACTCATTATAATATAGACTTTAATAATTTATATGATGCATGGACAATAAATAACAATGGCTATAATACAATGTCTGATTTTATTGGTGAAGATAATCAAAAAACAAATGCTACATCTCTAAAATCAATCTATAATTTTAATAAGTTTAAACTTACTTCTATCACTACATTTTCAGACAATGAATTAAACTATAATTATGATGGTGATTGGGGAAATAATGCAATGTGGGAGTCAGAGCCATATAATTGGGACCCAGCAACATATTACTATACGTGGGATTTTCCTGATATCACAAATAGAAAAAGAAAAAATAGAACTCAAGAATTAAGATTTTCATTTGACAAAATAATTTTTGGATTATTTTATTCAAAATTAAATGAAAATGATGATAGAAGTGGATATTTTTTTAATGGTGATTATGATTACATGACATCAAAATTTGATATTGATAATAATGCAATTTATGCAAAATATATCAAAAATTTCAATAGCAGTGCCTCAATTGATTTATCTTTAAGGTTAGATAAATACAAAACAACAAATGATTTATATTACTTAGCTAGTTATTACGGTACATTTGGAACCGATTTTTTATCTATTAAAGATGATAATATTGGTTGGGATATATTGCTAACTAAGAGTTTATCTAAAAATAATTTTTTAACATTTAGTATCTCAAAAGGATTTAAGACTGCTGGTATTAACCAATCTCCCAATTTTTCAAATGAAAGATATTATAAGAAAGAAGATTGTCTAAATACAGAAATTGGTTATTTCTATAAAAATGATAAGGTTTCTTTTGAAAGTTCAGTCTTCTATATGATAAGAAATAATCCTCAATTAAGATTATTTATTCAAAGGGATATATCAAAACCTACTTATTTCGACTACGCAACATTTAATGGTTCAAAATCTTACAATTTTGGTATTGATACTAATATAAATATTAAAAATAAATTTAATGAAACATTCATATCGTTGAGTTTACTAAACAGTGAACTAGGAGCTTTCTACTTTGATGAATCGGGAGATGGCAATGAAACACAATTTGGCAATAGAGCTGGTGCACATTCTCCAGAAATTAGTCTTTCAATTGGCAATCAATTTATCATATCAGAAGAAGTGAGTTTTAATATAGATGCAAATTACTTAAGTAGCTTTTACTTTGATGAACAAAATTCTCACAAATCAAACAATAGGACATTATTTAATACAAATTTAATTTATCAAAATAATTCATCTACTTTTTCATTTTGGATTAAAAACTTATTAGATTATTCCTATGCAACCAGAGGTTTTAGTTTTGTTCTAGAACCGGAAACTACTGATGGATTTACCGAGGATAAAAAAAACTATAAATCTTTTGGTTCTCCAAGAACGATCGGGCTTACAATAGAATTTTCATTGAAATGATCATATTATATTTATTTATTATCCTAATAATTGGATTATTAAAAAATAATTATACTAACGATGAAGACTTTATTTTTTCATCTAGAAAATTAACTCTACCTGCGTTTGTTGCCACTTTTGTAACCACTTGGTATGGCGGGATTCTTGAAGTAGGAAGATTTACATTTGAAAATGGTATTATCACTTGGGTAATATTTGGGGTTTTTTACTATATTGCAGCTTTGCTACTTCTGGTGTTTATTGCACCTAAAATTCATAAAAATAACATAAATACAATACCTGAATATTTTCACATAAATTTTGGATACATACCTGGAATACTATCTTCAATAGTAATTTTACTTCTATCATCTCCTGCACCTTATTTAATGATATTTGCCACTATCTTTAATCATATATATAACATTAATTATATCTACTCAATCTTAATTGGATTATTTTTTTCTGTTTCTTATATAATGCTAGGTGGATTTAAATCAATTGTTCGAACAGATAAAATTCAATTTATTCTAATGTATACAGGCTTTATTATTATCTTGATAAAACTCTATACTAGTTTTGGTGGAATATCATTTTTAATTAATAATACTCCTGATGGACATTTACAATTGACCAATAAACTACCTTTAGGTTATCTTATATCTTGGTTATTTATATCAATGATAACATTTATTGATCCAAATATTTTCCATAGAGTTTATGCTGCTAAAAATAGAAAAACACTATCAAAAGGTATTCTGTTTTCAATTATGTTTTGGATGATATTTGATTTTCTAACTATATCTACGGGTTTATATGCATCTGCCATAATAAAATCAAGCGATATTATATCTTCTCCATACCTAATATTATCTGATATGGTTTTAGCTCCTTATTTACAGGTATTTTTTATTATTTCACTACTTTCAATTGTAATGTCAACTATTGATAGCTTCACCTTTACATCAGCAATCACTATTGGCAATGAGATTAAAAACAAAAAATCAATGAAATTTAATACAAGGATAGGTCTATTGATTACTTCAATACTAGCCATAATTATTTGTATATCATTTAATAAAGTTATTGATATATGGTATATTTTTGGATCGATTGGAGCATCATCAATATTAATACCTTTAATAAAGATTATTTTTAATACAGATTATAAGATTAATTATCCTACATTAACATTAATAGTGCCCGCAGCTATAGCATCTGTATGGATTTATTTAGGGTACCCGTATAATATTGATCCTATATTTCCTGGAATATTCAGCAGTTTTATTTTAAATAAACCTATTTCCTATTCTTAGTTTTATCAAATAAAACATTCATAATTTTTGATATTTCATCTGAGCTTTTACTGTCTATTGATGATTTGTACTTCAAAGTATCTACATTATTCTTAAGATCTTTTACAAATTTCCCCTTTTTTATATCACTAAGGATATTTTTTAATTTTCTCTCATATTCATCATCAATTAGATAATTACCAGATTTAAGACCGCCATATCGCGCAGTATCACTTATAGCATTATAGAGATAATCAAAACCTTTTTCATGAAATAAATCAACAATCATTTTAATCTCATAATAACACACAAACCATGCAACAACCGGAGAATAACCTTCTTCAAGTAATACTTTAAGTGATTTATCTATCATCGATGGAATAGCACCAGTTAGCAATGCTTGCTCTCCAAATAAATCTGTTTCTGTTTCTTCTTTAAATGTTGATAAGAATGAACATACTCTTGCAGATCCTAGAGCCTTACTATATGCTTTTGCAGTATCTAATGCATTACCAGAATAGTTTTGTTCAATAGCAAGTAACGCAGGAACCCCCCTCTTTTTTTTAAATTCATTTCTTACCATTTGCCCGCCTCCACTTGGTGCTACCATTATAACATCAACATTGTCGGGAGGTTGAATTAAATTGTATGTTATACTAAATCCATGAGAAAATAGGATTGTATCGTTTTCATTTAAATGACTTTTTATTTTGGTGTTAAAGACGCTAGGTATTGATGCATCTGAAACTAACATGCATATTATATCAGCCCATACTGATACATTTTCAATAGAATCATATACGATATCGCTTTTTAATAAATTTTTATCTATTGAATTAATATTACGAACACCTACTTTTATAGATAATCCTGAATCTTTAAGGTTTAAGGCTTGAGCTCTGCCTTGATTGCCATATCCGATAATGCCAATTTTTTTATTTTTAATTATTGATAGTGAAATATCTTTATCAAAAAAAAGTGTATTATTAATCTGCATTAAAATTTTATTTTCTGCTTATCTTTATCTTTATTCTGCCTGAAAAGAATCATTGTTTTACCTATGCACCCAACAATCTCGCATTCTAGTGATTCAGCAATGGTCTTCTTTCTATCCTCTGTCATTTTACCTTCATGAAATTTAACTTTTATTAATTCATTTGTATTTAATGACTCATCTATAGAGTTGATGACACCTTTATTAATATCATTTTTACCAACAAATACGGTTGGTTTAAGATGATGAGCTTTTGACTTTAAAAATTTTCTTTGCTTTGATGTTAAATTCAAACTAATTCTCTACAATTATGTTAATTAAATTTACAATATCTTGAACTGTTATTAAACCATCATAATTGAAATCTATATTTTCAAATTGTTCTGGTGTGGGATTGTAATCACCTAAAATTATACTAACAACTATAACAACATCCAAAACATTAACATTGCTATCAAAATTCAAATCTCCAAATTGTAATTGATAATTAACTATCTCTAATTTAAAATCATCTAATGCTGCTTCAACCAATGACCCCCCAGAACCTGAATCTCCTTCATTGAATAAATCTGAAGCAATAAATCTAAATTGAACCTCTTCTGTCAATTCAATATAATCTGTTAATAAAAATTTCTGTTCGGTCCATTGATTTAAGGAATTAGAAGTGTTTTCTAAATCTACCCAACTATTACCATTAGAAACTTGAACATTCCATATATCATTACCAGGATTATTTCCTAGATTATTTGTATACCATCTCCAATAAGTTAGGAGAACGCTATCATAAGAATCCAGATTGTAAACATCTGAAAATAAAATAGTTTGGCCACCATCAATATCTCCACCTCCAGGTTGATCGACATCATAATTACCTGTAACAAAACATTTATTTCCTGATTCAGTGTGATCTTCATTTGGCTGAACAATAAAATCAAGATTAGCAAAACCAGCTTGTAAAGATGTCCCAATAGGTACTCCCCATTCCCATTCGCCAACAGATAAATCAGAAACAACAATCCAATCTTGCTCTTGTTCAAAATCAATTGATACAATATCCGGCAAATCTCCATAAATGAATGATATATAGTTTGTGTTTTGTGGATATACTGTAACTTCATTTAAATTGTTTCTTGCTTCAATGTAATAATCAACGATAACATCAGCCTGATCAAAAGTTAATACGACATCATAGATAGTATTTTGATTGTATGTCATCTGAAAATTTGACCAATCTGAATTATTTGTTCTGTAGTAAAGGTATACATCTTCAATGTATCCATCAAAAGTTGAAACATCTGCTGAAAAATAAACATAAGGGCCATCTACAGACAAGTTAACATCTTCTATTGCTTGATGTTGAATACTCACACCTCCTACTGATAGAACAAATAAGCCTTGCTCTATATCGCTTGAAATTATATTTCCGCTTGGTAAAAAAGGATAAACTCCCCAATTACTCACATATAAACCTTCAATATCACTAAAATCATAATAAGCAACTTCCCTAAGATCAAAAGGGTCTGATACATCTAAAATTCTTGTTCCATCTGCATAATAGGATATATACAATTGATTTGTACCAGGTTTTATATATAAATTGTGAGCCGAATGCTCTGCGCCATTTTCAGTTTGATATTCATCAATTAAATTAATATTTGAATAATCTGATATATCCCAAGCCTTTATGTGACCCCCTAAATTTTCATCTCCTGTAAATAAGTAATTTTCATCTTCAGATATTGCAACATCATGTGTACTTATACCATCAGTTCCAGTAAAATGAGATAATATAGTTGTAGGATTTGTTTTATCAGAAATATCAATAATTCTAAAGTACCCTACATAAATTGAAGCACAGTAAAGTTTATCGTTATAGACTTCAATATCATGACAATAACCAGCTTGAGAAGAGGTATCATTTTCTAAATTCCAAGTTCCAATAAGACTAGGATTAGCGGGGTTTTCTAGGTTATAAATCCATATATCATTATCATCTGCTCCAACTACATATAAATATCCATCTAAATCAATGTAAATGTTATGAGAGGTTACAAAATCAAATACAGTATTAACAAGAAAAGGTTCATCAGGGTTTTCTACACTAACTATTTTAACACCATCTTCTGCTTCAGTTCCAATATAAACGTGCTTATTCCAATACTTTAAATCTCTCCAAGTACTACTAGAGCCTTCTATTATTTCTATTTCAAATGGAGTGTATGGATCGGTTACATCAACAATAGCTGCGCCATTTTGCAAACCTATTACTGCAAATTCTCTTCCATCTTGTGCAAAACCAGTAATATCTGAACTGTTTTGGTTAAAAGGAAGATTTGATAGCAGCTGCATATTGTATCCATCACTAATACAAATAGAAAATAAAAATGATATATAAAAAAGAATTTTCATACGCCTGACTATAATTTATTAAATAATAATTTCTCTACACTATTAAAATCTGTAACAAATTATAATAATGTGATTTTAATCAAAAAAAAATACTTTATAAATATTTATTTTATAGATGTAAGTATAAAACGGTTGTTTTATATCTCACTAACAAAGTCTCAAATTGGCCTTGATGACAAAAAAAATAGACCTCTTATATCTTAATAAGGGGTCTATTTTTATATAGTCTAAAAAAATACCATATTAATAAAAGCTAAATATCATTAATTTATACTAATATTTTTAACATTATTGGAGATACAATGAAGAGAAAGAAAATATCCTTAATTGGTGGTGGTCAGATTGGTGGTAACCTAGCTTTATTAGCAGCTCAAAAAGAACTTGGAGATATTGTTATATATGATATTCCAAACGCTGAAGGAATGATAAAAGGTAAAGCTCTAGATATATCACAATTAACACCAATGGGCGGATATGATTCAAATATCATTGGAAGCTCTGATCCTAAAGATATTAAAGATTCTGATGTTGTTATTATCACAGCAGGAATTCCACGAAAACCAGGAATGAACAGAGAAGATTTATTAGAAATAAATATAAAAATAATTACAGATGTTGCTAATAATGTTAAAAAATATGCTCCAAATGCTTTTGTAATTGTTTTATCAAATCCTCTTGATGCAATTGTTTATTCATTTTATAAAGTATCTGGTTTTGCTAAAAATAAAGTTATTGGTATGGCTGGTGTTTTAGATAGCACAAGGTTTAAAACATTCCTAGCTATGGAAACAGGATTTTCTGTTCAAGATGTAAACTGCATGGTTCTTGGTGGACATGGAGATACTATGGTACCAATAACAAGACTAGCAACTATTGGAGGTATTCCAGCTGAAGAATTAATTTCTAAAGATAGACTTGATGAGATTGTAGAAAGAACTAGATTTGGAGGAGGCGAACTTGTAAAGTTATTTGGAAATGGGTCTGCTTATTATGCACCTGCTGCGTCAGCAATTGAAATGGCTGAATCATATATAAAAGATAAAAAAAGAGTTTTACCATGTGCCGCATTATGCGAAGGTGAATTTAATGTTGATGGTTATTTTATTGGTGTTCCAACAGTTATAGGAAAAGATGGTATTGAAAAGATACTTGATTTTAAATTATTAGAAAGCGAAAAAGAAGAACTTGAGAATACATTAAAAGCAGTAAAAGAAACTGTTAAAGAAACGGGATTATAAGGAGATAATATGAGTTTTTTAGACCAAGTAAATGAATTTTTCGGCATCTTTGTCGGGTATTTAGCTCCAGTATTATTTTATTCTGTTAATGGATTTCCATTAATTGTAATTATACTTTTAACTGGAGGATTAGTATTTACGTTTTATTTCAAATTTATAAATATTCGTGGTTTTAGCCACTCAATTGATATAATAAAGGGTAAATATGATAATCCTAATGATACAGGTCAAATTAGTCATTTTCAAGCTCTTACATCTGCTTTATCTGCTACGATAGGTCTTGGTAACATTGCAGGAGTCGCTGTTGCAGTATCTTTAGGTGGTCCAGGTGCAGTTTTTTGGATGGTATTTATAGCTTTTTTTAGTATGTCAGCAAAATTTGTATCGTGCACACTAGGTCAGCTTTATCGACAAGTTAATGAAGATGGTTCAGTTAGTGGTGGGCCTATGTACTATCTTGATAAAGGTTTAAAAGAAAAGGGTCTTGATAAGTTTGGAAAAGTACTTGGATCAATGTATGCTGTATTCATTATTGGAGGTGCATTTGGTGGAGGCAATATGTTTCAGGCCAACCAATCATATGAACTTTTTGGTAAACTTATTGGACTTCCCGATTATCTTTATGGTTTAATATTGGCATTTTTAGTTGGTGCTGTTATAGTTGGTGGTATAAGGAGAATTGGACAAACAACAGAAAAAATTGTTCCAATTATGGTACTTCTTTATGTTGGAGCTTCTTTATTTGTTATTATAACAAATATAGATAAACTACCAAGTGTGCTCTCTTCAATACTTAATCAAGCCTTTTCACCTGACGCAGCTTATGGTGGATTTATTGGAGCTCTTGTTACTGGAATAAAGAGAGCTGTTTTTAGTAATGAAGGAGGAGTTGGCTCTGCTTCAATTGCTCATTCAGCTGCTAAAACAGATGAACCGGTAAGAGAAGGAATTGTAGCAATGATTGGACCATTTATAGATACTATAGTTGTATGTTTTATGACAGCTTGTGTTATTTTAATTACCGCAGATGCAAATCCTCTTTATCAAATTGGAGGAGGAATTAATGGAGCAGAACTTACCTCTGCTGCATTTGGTAGTGTAATATCTTGGTTCCCATATATACTTTCAATTGTTGTTTTCCTTTTTTCATTTAGTACAATGATATCCTGGTACTATTATGGAGATAAGGGGTGGAAATACTTATTTGGATCATCAAGTATTACAATATATCAATTAATGTACCTTGGCTGTATAGTTCTTGGATCTGTTGCATCCTTAGGGAACGTTATTGATTTTTCTGATATGATGATATTATCATGTGGGTTTCCAAATATTATAGGTTGTATGTTTTTATTGCCAGTTTTAAAAACTCAACTTGAAGATTACTGGACTAGATATAAATCAGGTCAATTTAAGACGTATAAATAATTGAACAATCCTTCAGAATTTTTAACCTTTGCTATAAGCATAGCAAAGGAAGCAGGTAAAATTCAAATGGAATATTTTGGTAAAATTACCTCTTTAGAAAAAAAATCCACGAATATTGATTTGGTTACCAATGCAGATATAGAATCTGAAAAATATATAGTAAATCAAATTAATAGAAAATACCCAAATCATTCAATACTAGCAGAAGAGTCTGGGGATACTTTTAATGAAAGTGAATATCTGTGGGTTATAGATCCACTTGATGGAACTACTAACTTTACACACAATCTCCCTATATTTTCTGTCTCTATTGGATTAGTTAAGAAAAATACAGGAACAGTTTGCGCAGTAGTATTTAATCCCTCCGCAGATAAATGCTTTTATGCTGAATATAATAAAGGATCATTTTTAAATAATAAGCCTATTAAATGTACATCAAGTAATACTTTAAGTAATTCTCTTTTAGTAACAGGATTTCCATATTTACATGATATAAAATATGATTTATCATTTGAAATTTTTAAGGAATTTTACGATAAAACAAGAGGACTAAGAAGACTTGGTTCAGCTTCTTTAGACTTATGTTTTGTGGCAATGGGAAGATTTGATGGATATTATGAATTTGGATTAAAGCCTTGGGATATATGCGCGGGCTCATTAATTGCTAGTGAAGCAGGTGCTAAAGTCACAGACTGGGATAATTCTAAACTTCCTTTTGATGGATCTAGAATTATTGCAACAAATGGATATATTCACAGTAAAATGACAGATATTTTAAGCAAAGAGAAGTATAAAAAAATTTTTAAATAGAATTTTTAAACATTTCTACATTAGTACTAATCAAATCTTTAAAACTTTTATTTTTATTATACAACTTTATCTGCTCTTTATAATATGAATGCCGACTGTCAATCCTAGATATTATTCTATCCATTGATTCTGATATTTTAAGATTATTAATTTCTGGTTCTAGTGCAAAAATTGTATCTTTAATAACCGTTGTAATATCTTCTTGATTTCCATCTGAATCCAATATGAGTTTTGCATCAATACCATACCTAGTTGCTCTCCATTTATTTTCGTGAATTATCCAAGTATCCAAATATGGTAATTGAGTCCCATTTTCATAATGTCTACATAAGCCTACAACTAAAGCTTGTATCAATGCTGCTAAATCTTGAATTACTTTTAAATCTGGAATACTATCACATACTCTTATTTCAACTGTACCATACCCTGGATGTGGTCTAATATCCCACCATATTTCTCTAATTGATTCTATAGAATTTGCTTGAATAAGCGTTCTCATTAATTTTTGAAATTCACTGTAATTAGTTAAATCTATTGGAATTCCTGTGTTAGGTAAACTTTGAAAAATTTTCGTTCTTGTTGATGAAAGACCTGTCTCTTCTCCTTCAAAATATGGCGAATTAGCTGATAATGCAATTAAATACGGGATATATCTTCTCATCCCATTTACTACTGCAATAGCCATTTCACCTGTATCTACTCCAACGTGCACATGAATCCCAGTGATTAACAATCTTCTTAAAGGCCATTGCATTCTGTCTAAGAATTCTAAGTATCTTTTATTTTCAGTAACTGACTGCTCAGAAACTCTTGAAAAAGGGTGTATAGGCATTGACAATAGATGAATATCATTATTTTCCGAATAATTTATTGCCTCATTAATTTTTGGAGCTATATCATCTACTAACTCTTGTGGATGATTACATACATCTGTTGTTATTTCAACTATACACTGCAATAACTCTTCTTTAAAAAAACTATTATCCTTGAAATGTTTTAATATTTCAGGAGCACCATTTGTTAACCCTAAGTTATTTTTGTCAACTGTAAATAATTCTAATTCTAGACCTAAAGTTGGCTTTGAGGATCCGTTAAAAATTGTTTTATTTATCAATTTACTTTTTCCATTATTTTAGAAAAGCTAGTATTGTAAATTTTAGATATGTTCTTCTTGGTTAGATTTATAGAATCATTGATTGTATACATACCATTGTTTGTTACTTTCCCTATTGTTTGGGTACGAACATCATACTTTTTAGATAAATGCACTAAATCATAGAGTTTTGATTCATTTAACGATACAATAATTAAACTTGAACACTCACCAAAAAGCAATTCATCTTCCCTTAATTTGTGTTCTAAATTAATATCAGCTCCGATACTATCTTTAGAAAAAATAACACTTTCAGCCATTGATACTCCAAGCCCTCCATCAGATACATCGTGAGCAGAATTTATAATCTTATTATCAATTAGCTCTAAACATAAATTCTGAACATTAACTTCAGCAATTGTATTAAAATTAGATAAGGGCCCTTCTACCTTGCCGTAAAAATGCTTTAAATATGTAGATCCGCCTAAAGATGGGTTAATATCACCTATAGTAACTATTAAATCACCTTCGTTTTTAAAATCCATTGTCATGAATTTAGAAACATCTTCAATCAGACCAACCATTCCAATGACAGGTGTTGGATAAACAGCAGAATCTACTGTCTCGTTGTAAAAACTAACATTTCCACCTGTAACAGGAGTATCTAAAATCCTACACATATCACCAATTCCTAAAACAGCCTCTTTAAATTGCCAATAAATTTCAGGATCTTGGGGATTTCCAAAATTTAAACAATTAGTAATAGCTAGAGGTTTACCGCCTGTACAAACAACATTTCGTGCTGCCTCAGCAACAGCCATCATTGCTCCTTGTCTTGGATTTATATAAACATATCTACCATTACAGTCTGTTGAAACAGATAAACCTTTACTTGTATTTTTTATTCTTATTACAGCAGAATCTGAACCAGGACCTAATACTGTATTTGTTCTTACAGTTGAGTCATACTGATTGTAAACATATGATTTAGAGGCTATATTTGGATCAGATAATAATTTTATCAAGCTTGTGTTTAAATCATTTATTAAATCATAGTTTTCTATGTTATAACAATTAATATCTTTTAGATAATCTGGGTTCTTATATGGCATATCATACTGAGGAGCATCACCACCAAGAACTAAGCTTTCAGTTGGAATATTTGCTAAAAGTTCATTCTGATGAAAGACCTCTAAATTACCAGTATTAGTAACAACTCCAACTTCGGTGCAGTCTAACTCCCATTTATTAAAAATTTCCTTTAAATTATTTTCACTACCTTTTTTTACCACAACCAGCATTCTTTCTTGTGATTCAGATAACATTATTTCATATGCATTCATAAGTTTCTCTCTTAGTGGAACTAAATCTAAGTTTATTTTTATGCCAGTTTTACCTTTTGCTGACATTTCTGAACACGAACATGTTATTCCAGCTGCACCCATATCTTGCATACCTACAAGCCAATCTTTACCAGCTAGCTCCAAAGACGCTTCAAGCAATAATTTTTCAGTAAAAGGATCTCCAACTTGAACATTGGATTTTTTTGATTCTGTCTCTTCTGTTAATTCCTCAGAAGCAAAAGTTGCTCCGTGAATACCATCTCTTCCTGTAGAAGAGCCAACAATAAAAACAGGATTACCTACTCCTTCTGCTATAGCACTAATTAAATCCTCAGCTTTCATCAAACCAACAGTCATAGCATTTACCAAAGGATTGCCTGAATAACTATCTTCTATTACAACTTCTCCACCCACAGTTGGTATTCCCAAGCAATTACCATAATCGGCAATACCTTCAACAACATGCTCTAATAAAAATCTATTCCTTGGAATATCCAAGCTTCCAAACCTAAGAGAATTTAGAGATGCAATTGGACGTGCACCCATAGTAAATACATCACGCATAATACCACCAACACCTGTAGCAGCACCCTCGTATGGTTCAACAGCTGAAGGATGATTGTGGGATTCAATTTTAAAAGAAGTAGCTAAACCATCACCAAGATCTACTAAACCAGCGTTCTCTTCACCTGCATCAACCAATAATTTTTCACCAGTTCGAGGCAAAGTTTTCAACATTTTAATAGAACTCTTATATGAGCAATGCTCACTCCACATAACAGAATATATACCAAGTTCAACGAACGTGGGCTCTCTATCAAGTGTTTTTTTTATTTTAGTATATTCTTCATCTGAAATACCATGTTCTTTAACAATTTCTTTGTTGACTTCCGGGTATTTATATTTATCTTTTATCATATTAAACCTTTTTTAATTTTGCGGTAAAATGCCTTAAGTATTTTGATTGTTTAGCTATTGTTAAACCTTTAAGTTCTTTTCTGTTGTTATAAACATTAATAACGACTTCTATTACATAATCAATATGACTTTGAGTATATGTACGTCTTGGCATTGCTAATCTTACAAGTTCATTATTTGCATAAAATTCTTTACCATCATCGTTAATGCCTCCAAACATTAAGCTTCCAATTTCAGAGCATCTAATACCTCCCTTTAGATACAGTTCACATGCTAATACTTGCCCAGGAAATTGATTTCTTGGAATATGACTTAAAAATAATCCAGCATCAATATAAATAGCATGACCTCCAGTAGGCTGTAAGATAGGAACATCGTTTTTTAATAATCTTTTACCAAGATACTCAATTGATTTAATTCTATAATTTAAATAATCAATATCCATAGCTTCATTTAATCCAATACCTATTGCTTCAAGATCTCTACCAGCAAGTCCTCCATAAGTTGGAAAACCTTCTGTTAAAATTAATAAATTTTGATTTTTTTCATTTACACTTTCATTGTTTGTACAAAGAAAACCACCTATATTTACAATTGCATCTTTTTTTGCACTCATAGTGCAACCGTCAGCATAGGAAAACATTTTTCTAACTATTTTTTTTATTGACCAATTTTTATATTTTTTTTCTCTAATCTTAATAAAATATGCATTTTCTGCAAACCTACAAGCATCAATGTAAAAAGGTATGTTGTATTTTTTTGCTACATTACTTACTTTAATAATATTATCCATTGATACTGGCTGACCTCCACCACTATTATTTGTGATTGTAAGCATAATCAAAGGTATTTTAGTTAAATCAGATTTTTTTAATAATTCTTCAAGTTTTGCAATTGACATATTACCTTTGAATGGAAAAATTGACTGAGTATCTTTGTTTTCGTCATCAATTAAATCAATTGGCTTTGCACCTTGAAATAATATATTAGCTCGAGTAGTATCAAAATGAGTATTACTAGGAACAATATCACCTTCTTTACATAAAGTAGAAAATAAAATTCTTTCAGAAGCTCTGCCTTGATGAGTTGGTAAAATATATTTAAAACCAAAAATATCTTGAACTACACCCTTAAAATACAAATAACTATTACTACCAGCATAAGATTCATCGCCATTCATTATGCCAGCCCATTGCTTTGAACTCATAGCCCCAGTTCCAGAATCAGTTAATAAGTCAATTATAACATCTTGTGCTTTAACCTGAAATAAATTGAAATGAGAATTAATTAAAATTTTCTTTCTTTCTTCAATAGAGTTCATTTTGATAGGCTCCACTGATTTAATTCTAAACGGTTCAATGATTGTTTTCACTTATCTCCTTTAATGTAGTTTAACTGGTATGAATAAGCATTTTCATCTATTAATTCAATTTTAATATTATCATCTGGCATAACCGGTCCATTAACAGCAAACCATTGACGTAAACCTTTTGTAAAATATCCATTTGAAGTTAAATGAGTTTTAATATTCCCAATATTTGTTGATAAAATAAAGTAATTATTTATAGCTGGAAAGAAAAACCTGTATTTTTCAGGAATATAAATTCTATTATACATATTCATAGTATGAACATCCTCATTGATTTTTAGACTGATTTCATTTATATCTTCTGGATGCATATCCCATATTTCAACTTGCTCTTCTTTGATACTACCATGAATAGTAACTTCAACATCTTGTCCATTACTAAGATTTATTTTATCAGAAATAACTGACGGAATTTTCATATAAAAGTTATTTTTTATTTTAGATACTCTTAATCGAATCTTCTTCATTAAAAAAGTGTTAGCTCATTATTATCATTATCTTGAACTTGATCATTATTAGGAACTTCAACATCAGGATCATTCTCAGCTATAATCTCTTTAAATTTAAAACCACTCATATGTAATTTATTATCAAGCCTTTTCCCAATAGATTTATAACCCTTAACATCGATAAAATTATTTACATTAATATCTTTAGAAACTTTTTCATTATTTTTCAATTTATAATTATAACTAACCATCAAATTATCATAATTAGATATTAACTTACATTTAGAGCCTCTAGCTTCAGATATTAAATTAAATTTCTTATCTGTTAACAAAGTTTCAATTTTAAGTCTTTTAATAAAATACTGTTTAGTCTTACCGTCCTTATAAAGAATAGAGTAAATTTTATTAGCATTGAATTTCTCAACAATAAAAATATCAGACATTTTAAATCTTTTACTTAAATCAAAATCAACTACTTCATAATTGCCTTCTTTATAGAAAATAATAATTTTATCTTGAGAATTAAAACTACCTAAATATATTCCTCTATTTTCTAAATTAATTTTTCCAATATTTTCATCTACCCAAAGACGTCTACCTCCAAGTGTAGATTCACCAACTGACTTTCTTGTTATTTTTCGAATAATATATTTTGTTAATATGTTACCTTTAGATGTTCTATTTTTTATATTTAAATTTTTAAAATCATATTCAAAAATTTTATTTTTAGCTTTTGATTTGTTATTCAAAAAAATATTAATTATTTCAGATTCACTATTAGGATTAGCTGTAAAATATACTATTTTACTTTTATCTGTCCCTTGAGAAATATTATAAAATCTATCTCTAATTAAACTTGGTATTGAGAATCTCTTTACAAATGATATATTAGTTTTGCCATCTTTATATACTGAATTATAGATCATATGATTATCATTCTTTTTCCATAAAGCAATATACTTAATATTTTTACCTATATATTTTTTATCACTAACTTTTGTAACCATATATCTACCATCTTCTAAAAAAATGATAATATCATCAACAGTAGAACATTTACAAATATATTCGTCTTTTGTTAATTTTGTTCCTAAAAAACCTTCTTTTTTATTAACAAAGAGTTTTTTATTTGCAATTGCTACACTTTTAACAGATATAGAATCAAATTCAGATATTTGAGTTTTTCTAACTTTATCAGAACCATATTTTTTTAATAAATGTTCGTAATATCTGATGGTATATTCAACAATATGTTTTATATCATTATTTAATTCATCAATTTCTTCTTCAATATTCTTAATATTATTTTTTTGTTTTAGTTTATCATACTTGGTTATTTTTTTTATTTTAATCTCTGTAAGCTTTGTTACATCCTCAGTAGAAATTTTTCTTTCTAAAAGATTAATAAAAGGTTTAAGTTTTAATAAAATTGTTTCAATTATTAGATCCCACGTATCACAATCTTCAATATCTCTATATATTTTATTTTCAATAAATATTTTTTCTAAACAAAGTAAATGCCATTTTTCTTTCAGAACACTAAGTTTATAGTTAAGTTCTAGTTTTAGATATTCTAATGTATTATAAGTAGAAATTTTTAATAATTCATTTACACTAATAAATTCTGGCTTATTATCATTAATAACACAACAATTAGGTGAAACAGAAATTTCACAATTAGTAAATGAATATAGTGCATCGATAGTTACATCGGGTGATACTCCCTTTACTAAATTAATAATAATTTCAATTTGTTCAGCAGTATTATCTTCAATGCTTTTTATTTTTAATTTTCCAGCATTATTTGCTTTAACAATAGAATCTATTAAACTTGTAGTTGTAGTGCTATAAGGTATAGTAGATATTTTTAAAGTATGCTTATCTAGTATATCTATATGAGATCTGATTCTTACTCTACCTCCTCTTTTACCCTGATTATACTGAGTAACATCTACCAAACCACCAGTTTGAAAATCTGGTAATATCTTAAAGGGTTTATCATTAAGAATACTTATACATGCTTTTAAAAGTTCAATGAAATTATGAGGAAGTATTTTTGTAGATAAACCCACTGCAATTCCCTCAGCACCTTGAGCTAAAAGCAAAGGAAATTTCATAGGCAATGAAATAGGCTCATCTTTTCTACCATCATAAGATAATTGAGTTTTTGTTGTAGGTTTATTAAAAGATACTTCTAAAGCAAACTCTGATAATCTTGCTTCTATATATCTAGGAGCAGCAGATCTATCTCCTGTCCTTATATCACCCCAATTTCCTTGAGTATCTATTAATAAATCTTTTTGACCTAAATTAACAAGTGCATCACCGATAGCAGCATCTCCATGTGGATGAAATTGCATAGTATTTCCTATAATATTGGCAACCTTGTGATATCTTGAATCATGCATTTCTTTCATAGAATGCAATATTCTTCTTTGAACAGGTTTTAAACCATCCTCAATTTTAGGTACAGCTCTTTCTAATATTACGTAAGAAGCATACTCTAAAAACCAATCTTCATACATATTTGAAATATTTCTATTTTTACTATTTGACATTTAAATATTTTCTACGATTAAATTCTGAATTATAAACTTCTGTCTATCTTGAGTATTTTTGCCCATATAATAACTCAAAACATCATGGATTGAAGTATTTTCTCTAAAAATAACAGGCTCAAGCTTAATATTTGAATTAATAAAATTTTTAAATTCTCCTGGAGAAATCTCACCTAACCCTTTAAATCTAGTAATTTCATGATTTGCTGATAGTGAATTAATAGCGTTGTTTTTTTCTTTATCATCATATGCATATATAGTTTCTTTTTTATCTCTTACCCTAAAAAGAGGAGTTTTTAATATATATATATGACCATTTTTAACGAGTTTAGGATAGAATTGCAGGAAAAAAGTTAAAAGAAGTAATCTAATGTGCATTCCATCAACATCAGCATCAGTTGCTATAATTATCTGATTATACCTTAAAGAATCTAAACCATTTTCAATATTTAAAGCATGCTGTAAAAGATTAAACTCTTCATTTTCATATACAATTTTTTTTGTTAGGCCATAGCTATTTAAAGGTTTTCCTCTTAAACTAAAAACTGCTTGTGTTTTAACATCTCTTGATTTAGTAATGGAACCTGATGCAGAATCACCTTCAGTAATAAATACTGAGGTATTTAATCTTATTTCTTCTTCAAGGTTATTATCGTTATAATGAAATTTACAATCTCTTAGCTTCTTATTATGCAAATTAGCTGTTTTAGCTCTTTGATTAGCAATTTTTTTTATACCAGATAAGGCTTTTCTTTCTTTCTCAGATTGCAAAACTCTTTTAAGTAATTGTTCTGCAACATCTGAATGTTTATGTAAATAATTATCTAAATAATTTTTAATAAAATCATTAATAAAGATTCTAACAGTTAAGCCTTCTTCGTTTATATCTGTTGAACCAAGTTTTGTTTTAGTTTGAGACTCAAAAATTGGATTCTGAATTCTAATACTAATAGAAGATATAATAGAAGCTCTAATATCAGAAGCATCAAAATCTTTTTTATAAAAATCTCTAACTGTTTTAACAATGGCTTCTCTAAAAGCTGCTAAATGCGTTCCACCACTTGTAGTATTTTGCCCATTTACAAAAGAATAGTATTCTTCACCATACTGATAACCATGTGTAATAGCAACTTCAATATCATCATCTTTTAAATGTATTACAGGGTAAGCCGTCTTTTGATTTTCAGTATATTTTAAAAGTAAATCTTTTAAACCATTATTTGAGAAAAATTTTCTCTTATTATAGTAAATTGATAGACCAGAGTTAAGGTACACATAATTAAGAATTTGTGTTTCAATATAATCCTCTATAAAAGTAAACTTTTTAAAAATATCAGAATCAGGAACAAATTGAACTTTAGTTCCATTCCTAGAATTAGTATTATTATTCTCAAACCTATCTACTATTTCACCCTTATTATAAATGAGTTTTAAACTTTTACTATCACGAATTGATTCAATTTGGAAATTTTGAGATAATGCATTTACAGCTTTTGTTCCAACTCCATTTAAACCTACAGACTTTTTAAATGCTTGTGAATCATATTTACCACCAGTATTAATTTTAGATACACAATCTTCCAGCTTAGATAAAGGTATTCCTCTACCATAATCTCTTACCTTAATGATATTTCCATCTAGCTTAACTTTTATTTTTTTACCATATCCCATTATGTATTCATCAATTGAATTATCGATAATTTCTTTGATTAATATATATATTCCATCATCAATTGAAGAACCATCACCTAATTTTCCAATATACATACCAGGTCTTAATCTTATATGCTCTTTCCAATCAAGAGATTTTATTGAATCAGCATTATAATTAGTTTTATTTTTATCCATTTACTTAATTGTATAATAGTTAACGTATCCGTAGTTAAATACTTTTTCTAAAAATTCTCCCTTATCTAATTTTCCACTAATTAAAACTTCCTCCTCGTATAATTGTAATAAATGAAAGTAAGCTAACAAGGGCTCAATATAGTAGATATTAGTATTTAATATATTTCTTGATACATACTGCAATTGACTGTTTGATAAAAAAGTATTCAATCTAAGATTTTGCTTAATAATTTTTTCATTTAAATTACCATTGAATTTATCTTGCATTAATGCAATTTCAATATTTTTAAGTAATTCTAAATAAAAAGATATCTTATTCAAAGATATATCAACTTTTAAATCACTTATGTATAAATCAAACAAAAAAAGAGATATTCCTAAAGAGTATGATTTATTTTCAATGTTTCTAATTTGATTAATATTACTATTTAAAGAGCCATATATATTATGCATAGAAAAAAATTTTTCAAAAATTAAATTATTAGAATTATAATTATTTAGGTTAATTTCACTTAAATCATCGTTTAATATAAATACCCCACTTAAATAATGATCTGAAATAATATCATAATCTTCTTTATACTTTATAGAAACTAATGATGAATCAAAACTATTAATTTTAAATTCTTTATAGTATTCAACAATATTTGAATAATATTTCTTTAGATTATTTAAAAGATTATCTTCATTAGTTAGATTAGCTGAAAGTTTATTATTGATAATCCAATTAACTACATTTAATGTATCTGATTTATCAATCCATATAGGCTCATCATTGAAATTTAAATAAATAGATAAACTTTCATTAAATATATCATTCTGTATTATTTTACTTTTATTTTTAAAATAATTAATTGTTTTTTCATAATCATAGAATTTATTATTAAATAATTCGTTAATATAGAACCCGTAAGCATTATTTTCTGTTTCAACATAGTAAGTATTTGACAAGAAACTATAATCATAATTAACCCAGTTATTATATTTCTTTAAATCTTTGAGCAATTCATAAAATGCAGAGTTTAAATCTTTATAATTATCATCACTAATATTTAAGTCAAAAATAATAAAATCAATATATTTGATTAAAATATTATATTTAATATTAAATTCCTCAATATCGTTACTTTTATTTTTTGATACTAGTCTATCCTTGGAATTATTAAGATATTTATCAATATCATTCAAATGAGATTTCAAAACAATAACTTTATTAAAATTAGTAAGGTTTTTATTATTCATTAAAAAATAAAAAGAACTATGAATGTTTACAATAACATCATTTATTGTAAAATTTAGTACTTTGCTTTTTAAACTATCATGAGAAATACGATTAATAATTTTAATCAAAATTTCAAAGTCAATTAAATCATTCGAACTTAATTCATTTTTATTAATTTGACTTAGCTCTAATTGAAATCTATTAATATCTTCAATGTAATCATCAGATACTAAATTATTAATTACATTAAAATATGAAAAATCATAATTAAAATTTTCAGTTATATGATTCTTATTATACCAATCAATAAAAGCTTCTTTAAGTATTGAAAAATTATTTGAATTTTTTGAAGTACAAGATAAAAGAAATATTAAAAAATAAAAAATATATTTACGCATCATAATTAATTATGCCACCCAAGATTTGATCTTAATTTATCAAAATAAGATTGTTCATTATCGTACCTTAAAAATTTTGCTGAAATATTAGATTTTTTGATAATTATTTTTGACTCATTCTTAATTATCCTTGAATCTTGACCATCTGAACATACCATATAATTCGTTGAGATATCTGGACATTTTATACTTATTGTATCATTACTGCTAATTATAATTGGTCTTGATGATAATGTGTGAGGTGAAACTGGAGTTATAATATTACAATCTACATCATAAGATACAATTGGACCGCCTGCAGATAAAGAATATGCAGTTGAACCAAGTGGTGTTGAAATTATTAATCCATCACATCTATATGAGTTTAAATATTTATTATTTATTTCCACATTTAGTGTAAGAAGTCTTGATATTTCACCCTGATTTATAAATATTTCATTTAAAGCAAATATGGAATCTTGAAAATCATTATCGACATTTATAAAAGTAGCTTCTAAAAGTGTTTTATTATCAAAATTAATAGATTTACTTAATAAAATTTTTTTAACAATAGAAATATAATCATCCATATTGAGTTTGTTTAAAAAGCCTAGATTCCCAATATGAATACCAATAATAGGAATTTGATTATTTCGCATTCTCCTGACAGCTGAAAGAATAGATCCATCACCTCCAATTGAAATAACAAAATCAATTTGAACATCAGGATTATATAAATCAATATATTTAAAGGTATTGCTATTTGAAATACCATTTAATTTTTTGTCCAAAAATAAACTATGTTCACTGTTATCAAAAAAAGTTTTTAAATTTTCAATTACAAAACTAATTTTAGGCTTATTTTTACTTCCAGTGCAAACAACATTCATTATGATATCTCTTTTTCTTCAATAATATTGTTTTCTTCAACTAATAATGAAATTTTCTCATTAATATCTTCTAATTTATTTTTGCAATATTTAGACAAATAAGTTCCACGTTCAAAAATTTCTAGTAACTGTTCTAATTTAGTTGAATCACTTTGAATCATTTCACTTAATTTTTCAAGTTCATTCAAAGCATCTTCAAAATTTTTAGGTTTTTTATTATTTTTCATTACTATTTAATTCCTTTACATTTGCATTAATAATTCCATTATACATATCTATTTGAACATTATCATTTTTTTCTAATTTATTAATATCTGATATGATAATATTATTCTTACGTAGTATTGAATAGCCTAATTTTTTAATTTTATTATTATCATATTTTTTAAAAATTTTTTCATTACTAATTATAAGGTTTGATAAATAATTTGTCCTATTAGTAATGGACTTATATATTAAATTAAATAAAAATTTAACCTTATGTTTTTTTTCTAATACTGTATTTGTTTTGACTTGCTTATTTATAATACTATAAAAATTTGATAAAATTATTTTTTTATTATTCAAAATATTTTCTATCTTTGAAAAGATTTTATCATAATCATAATTGATTTTATCTTTCAATTCACTAGTTGATATACAACATAACTCAGCTGCTTCTGAAGGTGTAGATGCTCTTAAGTCTGAAACAAAATCACATAAGGTATAGTCTGTTTCATGACCAATAGCTGAAATAATAGGAGTTTTAAGTTTAAAAATATGCCTAATTAATTTTTCATCATTAAATATTGATAAATCTTCAATACTTCCTCCACCTCTTGCTATAATTAAAACATCAATGTTATTTAGCTCATTAAATTGATTAATTGATTTACATAAACTTTCAACTGCTCTGCTGCCACTAACCCTTGAATCAATTAAAAATAATTTTACATAAGGAGATCTTCTATTGATTATATTCCTAATATCACTTAATACAGAACCTTCCTTAGAAGTAATGATACCAATATTCTGAGGATAAGTAGGAATACTTTTTTTGTAAATAGCATCAAATAGACCTTCTTTTGAAAGCTTTTGTTTCAATTCATTATACTTTAACCATAAATCGCCCTTTCCTTTTGAAAATATACTAGAAATTCTAAATTGATAATTTCCTTTTATTGTATACAAATCTATTGAACCATTAACAGTAACCTCCATACCAGTTTCTATATTTGATATTATTTGATGGCTACCTATACAGGATAATTCAGATTTACTATCTTTTATAGTAATGTATGTAAAACCAGATGGATATTTTTTTAAGGATGAAATTTCACCAGTTATCCATATGTTAGATAATTGCTTCTTAAGTATATCTGCTGAATAATTATTTATTTGGGTTACGGTATATATTAATTGATTATTCATTATATAAAAAAGCCCATCCATAAAATAAATAATTATAGATGGGCAATACTAAAACATGAAATATATTTTTATCTAACTTTCTTTTTATGTCTATTAGAACGCAAACGTTTTTTGCGTTTGTGAGTATTCATTTTTTTCTTTTTTCTTTTTTTACCACAAGGCATATATTAAAATCCTCTTATTATTGATTTGTTAACATAATCTTTCAAAATTTTTGATACTTTGAAAAAAGGTATATATCGCTCATCAAGCACAACAGTTTCATTTGTGAGAGGATTTCTAGCATTCCTCGCATTTCTTTTTTTTGTAATAAAGCTACCAAAACCTCTTATTTCAACTTTTTCATTTTTAGATAAAGAAGATTTAATAGAATTAATAAAACTATCTATAAAAAGCTCAACTTCAACATTAGTAAAACCCGTTTCTCCTGATATTTTCTTTATTATATCTAATTTTGTCATAAATTATTTTTAGTTCATTATATACATAGGCATTAAATAATTCCTAAAATTTATATTATAAAAATTAATAAAATTATTTAAAAAACTATATCTTTCATATTCAGGATATACTATATCTATATCACCTGATATATTAGCTAAATTCTTTGATATATTCAAAGCATCTTCAAAAGTGCCTATTGTATCAATTAAACCTATACTATTAGCCATTCTCCCAGTAAAAACCTGACCTTGTGCAAATTTATTTAAAATATTTAATTCAATATTTCGTTGCATCGAAACTTCATTTATAAATTGAGAATGTAAATCTGCAACTACCTGATTAAAATATATAGAATCATTTTTACTGCTATATCTATAAGGACTTCCTGAATCCTTAAATTCTCCGCTCTTATAAGTTTTGAAGTCAACACCTAAATTATCGAGTAATTTTTTTGCAATAGGATGACTCATAATAACACCTATAGAGCCAACTATTGAACCAGAGTTAACAACTATCATATCAGCACCTATCGCTATGTAATATCCACCAGAGGCAGCCATGTTATTAACTGAAGCTATAATTGGTTTTTTTTTAGATAATTTTATTTCATTAACTTTGTGATAAATTTCTTGGCTAGGAGCTACGCTACCACCAGGGCTATCAATTCTTAAAATAATTGCTTTCACGTAGTCATCTTTATTAAATGAATCTAATGCTTTTACAATTTTATCGGATTCAAGAATAACACCATCAATATTTACAACAGCTATATTAGTATTATTTTCATTTTTAAAAGGAAAAAAGAAAAGATAAATAACAAATATTAAAAACAGAATGTACTTAAATTTTTTGTTTTTGAATATATTCATCATCTATAAATAACTAATTTTTGACCAATCTTTATAAAATCACTTTTAAGATTATTCCATTTTTTTACTTTAGAAACTTTTACTTTATATCTTTCAGCAATTCTACTAAGAGAGTCTCCTCGTCTTACTTTATAAATATGCTTTGTTTGTTGTTTTTTATACTTCGATTTATCACCAACAGGTATTTTAATAATCTTACCCATTCTTAGAGGTTTATTTCTATCAAGATTATTCAATTCACAAATAGCTGTAATTGTAGTATTATGCCTTGTCGCTAATAACCAATAACTTTCACCTGATTTAACTTTATGACTTACAATATAGGTTCCTTCTGATTTAGATTCAGGAATAAGAGAAAAAAGTGAATCAAAAGCTGGATCACAACCTTTAGGCATTTTAAACATATATGGTTTATCACCATTGACATAAACAATATCTCTAAGAAGCTCTGAATTATATTGTTTCAAAACCTTAGTACTTAAACCACTACACTTGGCGACATCTTTAATCTTAACGGATTTATTAATTTCAATCATATCCCATTCAAAATATGGATCAGGATTAACTTTAAAATTATACTTTTCAGGATTTTTAGATATAAAAATTATAGCTAAGATGCTTGGAACATAATTTTGAGTTTCTTTTGGTAAATTTTTGAGTTCCCAATAATTTCTAGTATTAAAATAATTAATATGTCTTTGAACTCTTGTTTCACCACAATTATAAGCCGCAAAAGCTAAATACCAATCATCAAATTGCTTATACAACCTCTTTAGATATTTACATGCAGCTCTTGTGGATTTTTCAATATCTCTTCTTTCATCTATATAATAATTTTTTTTGAGATCAAATACTTTTGCTGTACTTGCTATAAATTGCCAAGGACCAACAGCTGAAGCATATGATTTAGCATCAGTTTTCAAACCACTCTCTACCATTGAAACATAAAAAATTTCAGGTGGCAGTCCCTCTTCCTTTAAAATAGGTAAAATAATTTCTTTATATTTATCTTCTCTATTTAGCCATTGTTGAATATAAGGTCTTCCTTGGTTTTGATAATATCTTACTATACTAGCTACTTTATTATTATAGGTTATTGGTACATGTCCTTCAATTATCTCAACAGTTTCTTCTATATCAATTAAATCATATAAACTTTGACTATATATATATTCTTCTAATTTATCTTTAAATACTGCAGTTGATAAACCAGATTTTGTGTGATCAACTGAACTTACTTTATTATCATAGTATTCGATAGAAGCAGATAAGATATTTTGATATTTAACTTTTGCAATTTCTGGAACATTCTTACTTATTTGCTCTAATTGTGCTAACGCCTTAAAAAGATTATCAAAATAATATAAAGTATTGAGAGTATCACCTTTTAAATCAGATATAATAGCATCAGCATAAAATAATTTTGATTCATTTAATAATTGCTCAAATAGATTATCTTCATGAAATTCTAAAGAATCTGAAGCTGACAATGGTGGATAAACAGGATTAATCAAATTAAGAGAATCTATTTCTTCTGTCAAGAAAAATGCTGATAAAATAAATAAGTAAAATATTTTATTCATAATTAATATATTTTTTTAAAATAGATGGGATTTCAATCCTTCCATTTTTATCTTGAAATGTTTCTAGAATTGCAATCATAAGCCTAGGAGTTGCTAATCCAGAGCCATTTAATGTATGTAAAAATTCTAATTTGTTTGTGTTCTTATTTCTAAATTTAATATTTCCCCTCGAAGCTTGAAATGATTCAAAATTAGAACAGCTTGAAACCTCTAAATATTTTTTTTCAAAAGGTGACCAGACTTCTATATCATAACATTTAGCAGCTGAAAAAGATAAATCACCAGAAGCTAGAGCAATTATTCTGTAATGTAAATTTAATTTTTGTAATATTGACTCAGCATCTTTTAAAAGACTTTCTAACTCAACATATGAATCTTCCGGCTTAACAAATTTAACCAACTCAACCTTATTGAACTGATGTAATCTTAATAAACCTTTTGTATCTTTACCATAACTACCTGCTTCTCTTCTAAAACAAGCACTATAGGCAACGTATTTTTTGGGTAAATCTGAATCATCTAATATTTCATTTAAATGCATATTTGTAATTGGGACTTCAGCAGTTGGAATACAATATAAATCATCTTTATTAACATAATACATATCTTCTGAAAACTTAGGAAGATTTCCTGTTGTCTTTGGAGAATTAGCATTAACTAAAAAGGGAGGAAATAATTCAGTGTAACCATTTTTAGAATGAATATCAAGCATAAAATTAATTAAGCTTCTTTCTAATTTAGCTCCATTGTTTATATAAAGGGGGAAACCTGAACCAGAAATATTAGCTGCTCTTTTAAAATCTACTAAACTGTTTAAATCACATAAATCTTTATGGTCTTTAATTTCAAAATCAAATTCTGGTTTTTTACCCCACTCCTTGATTACAATATTATCATTTACTGAGCCTTTAGGAGTAGTTTTATGAATTATATTAGGGATATAAAGCAATTGATTATTCAGGCTATTATTAATAGAAAGCAAAGATTTATCTAAATTTTTAATTTCTGCAGATAATTCTTTCATATTAGAAATTAAAGTTGTGATATCTATAGATTTGTCAGTTCTATTTTTTGAAATCTGCTTGTTAATTTGGTTTCTATTTGCCTTAAGTTTCTCTACTTTATTAATTAGAGATTTTCTTTCTAAGTCTAATGATAGAATATCATCGATATTAATATCACATTTTTTATATTTAATACATTCTTTTACAAGATTAATATTTTCGTTAATATATTTTACACTAAGCATAGAAATAAGATAATTGAATTATTTATTTTAAGACATTGATAATCTACAATAGTTTATCAATTTTTTTAATAGTTTCATTTACAGTTTTACTCCAATTATATTCATTTATAACTTTTTTTCCCTTAAGCAATAATTCATCACAAGCTTTTTCATTTTCAATTAAATATAAAATTTTATTTTTTAAATCATTTTCTACATTTAGATTAAAATAAAATACTCCATCTTTACAAACTTCTTTCAAAGGTGCTATATCAGAAACTAATACAGGACACTCGCAAGCCATAGCCTCCAAAGGTGTAAAACCAAATCCTTCATAGCTTGAAGGGAGCACTAATAATCTTGCATTATTATAATAATGAATAAGATTATTTTGATTTATTTCACCAGCAAATTCAATATTCATTTTATCATAAAAACTTTCATCAATATAATTATTATTTTTACCAATTAACAATAGCTTAGAATTTTTTAATCCCGCATTTAAAAATGAATGAATCAACTTATTAATATTTTTATGATTTCTTATATTACCAACATACAAAATATCATAATTTAATTTATATGATTTTGTCGATATCCATTTTTGTTCTAAGCCATGCTTTATGACTGAAATATTTGTTCTAATATTTGTGTATTTAAGTATTTCATTTTTAGTAAAATTTGAAATTGCAATAATATTAGATTTCTTAAAGCCAATAAAGAAAAAAATTATTTTGGCATAGATCCTTTTTAATAATTTATTAAATGAATTGTCTGCTAAATGCCAGACATCATGAATTGTAACTAGTATTTTAGTACGCAAAAAAATTGGAATGATATAATGAGGGGACCAAAAAATATCTATTCTGTATTGTAATAGTTTAAAATATATTTCAAATTGCTCATTCAAACTGTATATAGAAGAATTTATATAAATAATTTTATAATTATTAAATACTAACTTTTCTAAAAAAAATAAATAGTTACTTTTAGGATTAATTAATAGGACAAAGTTAGATTTTCTATAATGATTTACAATTTCAAAAACTGTATTTTCTATATAATTACTAATACCTGAATGGTTTAACATTCTAATATCTATTACAATTTTATTTTTCATTTAATTGTTCTAAAAAACTAAATTTATAAAATAATAAAATTGAAAACCAAAAAAGCGGCTCCATTATTAACTGATAAAAAATATTAAAAAATAATAGCCCAAATAAAAAAGTGAAAATATGATTCTTATAATTCATAAATAACGGTAATATAAAAGAAATAACTAAAATTGATATAAGATTTATGAACCCACATTCAACTAATGAAGTTATATATAGTGAATGATAATTACCATATTTAATTCCGCTCCAGTAATAACCTTTTATTAATAAATATGATGTGCCAAAACCTGAACCGAAAAGTAATATTTTTAAATCACTAAAAGCTGTATGAAAACCTTCTTTAATTAACTTAAAATGTATTCCAGCAGATGAAAATCTTGAAACTTCAAAGATATTCAACCTTTCTTCTAAAGCTAATGATAAATCTATATATTCATTAATATTCATAAAATATATAGTAATTATAAAAAAAACTATTCCATACAACGAAAATATTAACATGTTATTTCTTTGTTCTTTTTCGCTTATAAATAATTGTAATAAAATTACCATAAACGATAGCAAATATAATGTTCTTGAAAAACTTAAAAATAACAAGCATATATTTATTATAATTAGCGTTTTAGTATATTTAGTTTCACTTTTAAAGATAAAAAGGATAAAAGTAAAGAAAAATAACACAACATTTCCTCGATTAGAATCCATTGAATAACCGCCTAATCTAGGTATGAAATATGCTATCTGATCTGGAACGAAATTAATAAAAATACTAGTAATCTCAATATTTGAAAACCAATTTATTAAAAGAATTAAGTTAAAAAAATAAAATAAAATTGAACCTGCAAATGAAGAGATTATTAATATTCTTTTTAATTTATTTATATCGCTAGAGTAAGATAATATAATTGATGAAGATAATATTAGATAGGACAGTAAAAGGAATCTTTTAATTGACATATAAATATCAATAGAAAAAAATATACTTATGATACAAGAAATTAAATAGATAGAAAAAAATAATAAAATAAAATTATTTGAGAAAATCCATGAAAAATCAAGTGAATCTTTTTTATACACCGTTAAAATAAATACAGCCAAAAAACTAAAAAACAAATATGGGGTAAAAATAAAGAAATCAAAAGATTCAGATAAAATATTTATTCTATCTGCTCCAATCATAGCTAAAGATGAAATTATTAATATGTTAATTAGATTATTTAGCACTTTTCAAAATAAATAAATATTTAAATAAATTATATAGTGAACTTAATAATGTATAAATAAAAACTAATAATATCCTGTTTTTATGGAACTTGATACTAAATTTTAATCTATTATAAATAGATAAGAATTTAAGCTTAAATTATATAAAATTTTTATCATTATGAAAAATTTTAGTATTCAGATTTATAACTAATTTAATTTTTTTATTCCTAGCTCTTTCTGACCAATCCACATCTTCATAATACATGAAATATGATTCAGATAGATATCCCACGTTATTTAATACGTTATAATCAAAGAATAATGAAACACCAGATAAATAATCTATTTCTGTATTATTTAGGTTGGATACTGAAGTTATATTATTAGTAGTTAAAAAATATGGATTAATTGTACAGCCTAGTGACTGAATTTTATTTTTATTATTTAAATCATAAACCATAGGAGTAACAATGGTATTCTGTTCATATTCTTTAATGAGAATATTTAAAGTATTTTTTTCAATTTCAATATCATTATTAATAATCCAATAAAGGGATTCAACGTAATTATTATTGATATAATTTAGAGGTATATTTATTGCAGCAGCATAACCATAATTCGAATCTAATTTTATTAAATATATATGATTTTTTTTATATGAGCTAATAATTCTAGGATCATTTAAGTCTAAATTTTCATTAAGATTTATATCTAAATATTCTAGAATTTCTTTAAAAGAATTATCATTAGAAAAATTATCAACTATAAATAAGTTAAATTTCCTGGTATCAAGATAACTAAAATTATCTAGAAGATTTTTTGTGAATGTAAAAGCGTTATAATTGACAGTAATTATTGAACAAAAGTTTTTTTTAATCTTCATAAGAAATTGATTCTAACAATTTTTTATTATATTCAATGTTACTATCTTTATATTTATTAATTATATTTTTATCGACAAGCTTACAGTCTTCATTTAGATTAAAATTTTTGACACCACAAAAATTATATAGTTTTAATATTTCACCATCAGTATTATTAATTAGATCTTCAAATTTAATATTTAACTGCTTAATCCCTTTTGAATTATTAATTTTAGTTTGGTCAAAGTATTTTTTATATAATTCTAAAGAATCATTAATTGTATTTATTTTCAATGACCTATATACTCCCCCCCTATTAATTGATAAAAATGGAATAAATGAATCAAAAAAACTATTAATACTTGAAATATCTTTTTTCTTCAATTTATTTTGTCTATTAATAAGACTACAAGAAACATCAAGAGGGTTTCTTACAATATTAACAACACATAAATCAGGAAATATTTTTTTCCATAAATCTAAAGTGAATGTATTTAATGGATCCTTAAAACCCCAAGGTTTACTGAATTTATCAAAATTATTATTTTTAAAAGTATTTATTATTCCAAAATAAAATAGATTTAAAATTTTATTACTAATAGTTTTTTTTAGCTTGGAAACTAAAAGATCTTTATCATTTTCAATTAATAAATTAAATGCTTTAGGATTATCCCAGTAAGAATTATTAAATGAAACAAGCCATCTATTAAGTCTTTGAAAAAAAATAGATTCCTTATTAGAATCCTGATATGAACCAAAATAAACACCGTTATTTTCTAATAGCTTAACTATTAAAGTAGTTCCACTTCTATGCATACCAGTTATTATTATTGGTTTTGTTAGATTCATATAATCCAATTTTTAATATTTAAATCACTTAATTTAGATAGTGAATAAGATTGTTCATTATTCCAATCTATATATTTTTGATTAAGAGTACTATATGATAACTTTCTTTGAACAATATTTTTTTTATTTAGAGTATTAATTTTACTTATAATAATAAACCTTAGATACTCAGAAGGAATTAAATTTTTAAGTAAAGTTCTTAATATATTATTTGAATGAGTTAAATCTCTTATAAAATTAAACCTCATTGAGGTAGATTTATTTTCGTGAAATGATATATTTAAATCATTTTTAAATTTAATATTTAAAAAACTATAAATTTTTCTAAGAATTTTCTTTCTATTATCTATGATTAAAAAATCTTCGTACTTTAAATATAAGAACTTAGAATCTGGAAATACATTTTTATATTTCTTTACTTGCTCATGATATAAACCTCTAGATAAATAACTGTGATGTGAAAAAGAAAATTTGCTACCATTCTCTAATCTTTTATTTTCTAAATCAAGTGCATTATTAAATGTTTCATTTTCATATCCTCTTGATTTAGACATAAGATAATGAGAATAAGCTCTATCAATCGGTTTTCTAAAAATGATTATAAATTTAGGATCTGTAATATATTTTTTAATATTCTGAGGTGTTTTTTTATAGTAAATATAAGATGGATCAATTTCTCCTCTTATTTTATATGTTCTATTATTATATTGATTTAAATACCAATTTAAATTTTGGTTAAAATTCTCACTAAAAAAATGGGTTTCTTTTTTATATGGAAGTGAAAAATCTGAGTCTTGATTTAAAATTTTATGGAATGTAGATGTAGCTGCTTTTTGAACCCCTAACATAAAAAAATCAGGTAATTTATTACCATTCATAAGAATTAGTTTCTAGATTGTTTTAAAATACTTTTTAATTGACTAAATACTGATTTGAATAAAATGATAAGAAAAGTACCTAAAAAAGTAAAGCATAAAATAATAATAAATCTTTTAGGATATTCTTTATACAAAGAGGGCTTTGCTGTATCAAGAATATTAACAAAAAGACGTTCTTTCGATTCTTCGATTCTAGATAATTCAAATTGTTTTCTAATTGTAATATATACTTCTTGATTAACCTCAACTTTTCTAATAAATCTAATTCTTTCAAGTTGTATTTCAGGAGTATCTAAATTTATAGGATATTCTTTTTTAAATTTTGTTAATTGTAATTCTGATTTTTTTAGTTCATCCTCAGATGAATCCAACATATCTTTTAAAAATAATCGAGTTTTACGAGCAAATATTTTTTGTTCATTACCAACATAATCTATAACGTATTCAGAAATATAATTTGCTATATCAGCAGCCAATTGAGGTTCATCCATCAAAACAATAACTTCTATTAATCCTGAATTCTTTTCATCTACAAATATTAGTTTATCAAGTAATTCAATTGCATCTTCTTCATACTTTAATTTTGAATTATAGTTATACGTATTGAAAGAGTTTTTAAAAAATAAAATTATACTCCCAAAAAAACTTATATTTTCAAGTTCCCAATGATCAATTAAATTAACAGGAGTAAAAAATTTACTTGAATTCCATTTCTTATAAATAATTTCTTTTTTTAATCTTCTACTTTCAATAATATCAGGAATATAAAAATTATTATCAGTATTAGAAGATTCAAATCCAAAAGACTCTATAGCATCTTTAAAATCACTATATACTTCTGTACTTCCGGATAATTCTCCAGCAGGATATAACGTTATTGCAGATTGAAAATAAACGTTTGCAAAAAATGAGTAGGTTACAGATAAAAATAAAGAAACTAATATATATTTCTTAATGTTAAATCTATTATTAAATATATACTCAAATATAGATACAGAATTTTTCATATTAATTTGATGCACTCTGAATTACTGCAATTAATGTTGCTAATTGTCCTATTAAGCTCATTGATTCTTTTAATTTATTCCATGTGTTAAAATTTTCTTTTGTTTCTATGAAAATTATATCACCGTTTGAAATTTCATTAAACTTTTTTGAAACTTCTATTTTCTGGTTAAAAGAATTCATAATAAATATATTGCCTCTATATTTATCTGATTTTCCTCCAGCTTCACTTATATAATCAGATATAGATAAACCCTCTGTAAAAGGGTATCTACCCGGATTTTTTACTGCACCTATTATCTCGATATAATTGATTAAAACTGGAACATATACCTTATCATTTATGTTAAGATTATAGTTTAAAATTTTAGTAGTTAAATAATCGTCATTTGAAATAATCGAACCTTTTTCTATTAGACTTCTTGATTGAACATAAGATATTTCTGATAATGATCTATTTTGTGGTGGTATTAAATTAATTCTATTAAATTCATAATCATGCATTTTACTTAAAATCTCATTATTTATCATTAATTTACTTTTATTTGCTTTGATCGTATAACCACCTGCTTTATTGATTAAGTCGTTAACAGACATTTTTTTTTCAAGAAAATAATATCCAGGAATATTTACCTCTCCACCAATATATACCATCTTTTTTATACTATTATTTTTTGGTATAATTATATGGTCATACTCAAAAGTTAGAAAATTACTAATATCATCATTTACTGAAATTTCATAAGGAAATTCTTGATTATTATCAAATCTTGAAACTCTAATATCATTAATATTAATCTCTCCAGTAAAACCACCACATAAATTAATAAGATCCATTAAAAATTCATTGTTCTTAAATTCATATCTGCCAGGATTATCAACTCCTCCATAAATATCAATGTATTTCTTATAATTAGTCAAATATATTTTATCCCCTTCTAAAACATATGGATTATGTCCAACACCTAATCTTTTATATTTTAATAAGTCAATACTAGAACTAACTGATTTTCTCTTTAATACAATATTTCTATAAGTGAGATTATTATCTTCACTAAAATTGACCTTACTAATAATCTTTTCATATACATCCGAAACTTTTTCTAATGGATTTGTCAAAATCTTTGAAGGTCCAGAATTAGTTCCATAGATATTAATATAAAATTTTCTTGTATCTGTTAAAGTTATATCAATTTTTGAACTATTATATTTTTCAATAAATTGATTTCGAATTTTATTATATGACTGAGATAGAGTAAGGTTTTTTAAATTAATCATTCCAATGTTTGGAATAATAATATCATTTAATTTAGATATAACAATATAATTACTAAAAGCAATATCATTTACAGCATAATTAATGAAAAACTTATCTCCTGGTCCTACTATATAACTATCTACATCAATACTATTACTTAAAATTGTATTATTATGCTGATTCTGTAAATTTATACTATTATTCTTAATTTGATTGGAATATAATCTTTCCAAATTCCATTGATTTAGAGAATTATTTTCAGAGAATAATAAACTTATAAGTGTAATAAATATAATTTTCATTTAAACAAGACCAACTTTATTTCTGATATACCATTCTAAAGACAATAATACTATCAATATAAGAAGTAAATAAGAATGGTTTTTAAAATCGTATTTAGCATAATTTACATTATTAACATTTGAAATTTCAATATTTTCTAAAAACTCATCGATATCAGTATTTTTATAAAATAAACCATTAGTATTATTAGAAATGATTGACAGTAATTCAATATCAATATCATTATTCAATAATTCACTATTAACTTCATTCACTGAAATACTGACTACATTACTAGTAATTTTTGATTCATTTAATACAGCTTCAGCTTCTAATAGAAAATCTCCACTAGATTCAAAAAATAAAGTTTTAAAAATAAAATTTTTATTTTCTAAATCAAAATCATTAATCTTTTTATATAAAAAGCTATCTTTATAAATATTTAAAGCTAGATGATTGATTAATAAATTATCATAAAATTGAAGATTAATATTTAAGGGATTATCTATATTTATATTTTCTGAATCTGAGAATAGTTCAAATAATCTATTATTTGAGTAAATTTCATTATCTATCACTGATAATACCAAGTCATTAAATAATAGTTTATCACCCGATGAATTTGTGTTAAAATCATTAATATTAGGAATGAAAAATAATATTATATTATTGTTTATTGAAATAAATGAATTGCTATTATCATAATAAAAATCTTGTTCATCCTCACATTTTAAAGAAAAATAGACTTCATTTGGTTTTAAGTAATAACTGCTATTATTATAATTAAAATTATTGTTTAATTCATTTAATATTGGTTTATTTAATTTAGTAAAACTACAATTACAATATTCTAAAATATAATTATTTGCATAGTTGTTTGGACCTAAAAAATATAATATTTTATTATTTGATGTATTTATAAAATCCATGATTAGACTATTATCTTTTTGGTAAATTGGGAAATCATCAAATACTACTAAATCGTAACTATCTAATTGATAATCGCTAAAAGAATTATTCCATAAATTTTTATTTATTCTGAATAAGTGATCCATATTATAATCAAATAAATTATTTTTTATTAAGTTTTTTATATAATTAGTATTCTGAGATATAGAACCACTGATAATTAGTAATTTTTTTTTAGTGAATGTATCTTTCGTAACAAGAAGGTTAAACTTATTATTTTCATAATTTGACTCAAATTTTTCATTATTTATGAAAATAGTATTATTTATATCTATTTTATCCTTAGAAACGTAAAGTGATATTTTTTTATTATATTTATTTTTTAAATCATATAGACCTATTCTAAATTTTTTATTATTAGTGTTATTTAAGTATATTTCACCAGTTTTTTTTTCTTTAGAGGTGGAACTAACTAAAACGTCAATTCTAAGGCTATCACTATAATAAAGTGTATCTAATAGTTCAATACTAATATCTGATTTTGAAAATTTCTCATCTCCATAGCCTAAAATATTGACAGCATTAAAATTGTCAAGATTAAAATCTTCTGAACCATGATTATTCAATCCATCTGAAAGTAAAAGTATATTATTATCTGACTTGTAACTATCAAAGAACTTACTAAAACTAGTATAACTATCTTTAAAATTAATTTTATTAATATTCGATATTTTTCTTAATGAATCTCCAAAAATATAAAAATCAAAACTTATTGATTTTTCCTCACCCCATTTAATTATTTTATTAATATTTTCTTTAAGGAATTCACTTTTAGCATTCATACTTTTAGAATTATCAACCACTATATCAATAACTTTATTATTATTTATAGAAATTTTAAGATTTGGATTAATTAATAAGGCAGTTAAAAAAAATATAATAAACAATCTAATAGATATTAACAAATTTCTATATCTTTTTATTTTTAAGCTATCTAAATAATAATACTTATATACTAAATAAGTAAATATTGATAGAAAAACAATATAGCTAAAATGAAAGTCAGCGCTAAGCATGTTCTATTGATGAAAATGGTAAGATACTTAATTTAGACACATCATTTAAGAGCATTTTTTTATATCCTACCATAGCAATCATGGCAGCGTTATCAGTGCAGTATTTGAAATCAGGAAAATAAATTTTAATTTTTCTATTTTTCTCTATTTTATTAGCTTTTAATCTAAATCTTTTGTTTGATGAAACACCTCCAGCTATTAGAATATTATCAACTGGATATTTATCTAGAGCCTTTGATAATTTTGTTAGTAAGCAATCAATTATACATTCTTGATAACTAGCGGCAATGTTTGATAGTTCATGACTTAGTTCATCTTTAGTGAATTTATTAGTTAGATATAATAGAGCTGTTTTCATTCCACTAAATGAAAAATTAAGAGGATTTGATTTTACATATGGAATTGTAAATGAATATTTATTATTTTTTCCATTTTCAGAAGCTTTTTCTATTTCTGGTCCACCTGGGTATTTTAGACCAAGAATTCTTGCACCCTTATCAAAGGCCTCTCCTGCAGCATCATCAACAGTTGTAGATATAATTTTATAGTTATTGAAACTATTTAACTTCCATATTTGTGTATGTCCTCCAGAAACTAACAAGCACATATATGGGAATTTTAAATTACTATCAATTTGTCCAGAAAAAAGATGTCCTTCTAAATGACTAACACCAATAATTGGAATATTTAATCCAATTGATAAACCTTTAGCATAATTAAGACCAACCATTAAGCTACCAATTAATCCAGGACCTTGAGTTACAGCGATACCACTTAAATCAGATAATTTTATATTAGAATCAATTATCGCTTTATTAACTATATGATTAATTAATTTTTCATGATTTTTTGAAGCAAGCGAAGGTACCACACCACCATATTTACTATGAACTAATTGAGTATTAACAACGTTTGATAATATAATACCATCTTTAAGAACTGATGCGGACGTTTCATCACATGAAGTTTCAATTCCTAAAATTATCATAAATAAATTTATTATCTATTTATCAGAATCTTGATCAATAGTAGTATCTTCACTTTGATTATTTTGGGAATCTTGTTTTTCAACTTTAGATTCATCAATGGATAAAACTATTCTTCTATTTTCTATATTAATTTCTTCAATATTCAATGTAAGTATGTCATTCATTTGATAATCAGTAACAGAGCCATTGATTTTACTTGCAGGAATAATACCTTCAAATTCATTATCCAACAAAACAACAACACCCTTATCCATATTAAATAGAACAGTTCCTTGAACAGAAGTTTTTTCTTCAAAGAAATTATTAATATTCATCCATGGATCATCAATTAATTGTTTAATACCAACTGATAATTTTCTATCAGATGCAACTACATCTAAAACTTTAACTTTAACTTCGTCATTTTGCTTAAAAATTGAACTTGCAGATTTTATTTTTCTTGTCCATGAAATATCTTCATTGTTAACAAAACCTTCAATATCATCAGAAATTTGTACATAAACTCCTGATTGAATGATTGTAGAAATTTTTCCATCATAAACTTCATCAACTTTAAATTTATTTTCTACTTCATTCCATGGATTATCAGATAGTTGCTTGACACCTAAAGAGATTTTCTTGTTATCTTGGTCAATTGAAAGTATAACTGTTTTAACTTTATCCCCTACTTTGTATATATCTGAAGGGTGTTTAATATGTCTTGTCCAAGAAAATTCAGAAATATGGACAAGGCCTTCTATACCTTCTTCTATTTCTATAAATACTCCGTAATTCATAATATTAACAATTTTACCTTCAACTTTATCCGTTTCAGAAAAATTATTTCTTATATTATCCCAAGGGTTTTTTGATAACTGTTTAGTACCAAGGGATAGTCTACTTTTATCAATATCAATATCAATAATTTTAACTTTTATTTTTTCACCTATACTCAGTCTATCTGAGGGGTGATTAATTCTTCCCCAGGTAATATCAGTTATATGAAGCAATCCATCAACACCACTACCTAAATCTATAAAAGCTCCAAAATCAGTTATATTTTTTACAATACCATCGATTTCCATTCCTTTTTCTATAGAGTCAAAAATTTCTTTCTTATTAACATCTGAATGATCTGACATAATTGCTTTTCTAGATACAACAATATTTTGTCTTAACTCGTTAAATTTAACAATTTTAAATTCAAATTCTTGATTTAAATAGGAATCAAAATCAGAAACTGGCTTAACATCAATTTGAGAGCCAGGTAAAAAAGCGTTAATACCATTTAAATCAACAACCATTCCACCTTTAATTCTTTTTACAATAATACCCTTTATTATTGTCTCATCACTAGCTGCTGCTCTAAGATTCATCCATTTTTTCTCAAACTCAGCTCTTTCTTTGGATAATATTAATCTGCCATGTCTATCTTCAAAAACAACAAGAAAAACATCTATTTCTTGACCTATAGCAGGTATAACATCAAATTCTGACAAACTTATTGTTCCTTCTGATTTAAAACCAATATCAACTAATACTTCTTTATTATTCAAAGAAACAACATTTCCTTTAACAAGTTGTTTTTCATTTAATTCAACAATATTCTTATTATATATTTCAGGTTCTTCTATAACATCTGTTGATAAATTAATATTTTTATCAATTTTGGAAATTTCATCTAAATTATAAGATTTTACTTTAAGTATTTTTGAATCTAAATAATTTTTCATACTTGTATTAACTACAACACTATCTTTTGTTACAGTATCATCAGACTTGATAGTTTCAAGGTTATCGGTTTGGTTATTTGTCATTTATTTTATATCCTGTTTAATTAATTTATAAATATAGTCTACTTGCATTTCAATAGTCATATTTGTTGTATCAACTTCTATTGAATCACTAGGTTTTAATAAAGGAGAGTTAGATCTATTAGTATCATTAAAATCTCTAGAGATTAATGATTCTCTGACATCTTCAATAATTAATGATGGATTATTTTTCTTTTCTTCAATAAATCTTCTTTTAATTCTTGATTCTAAGTCAGCAACAAGAAAAAATTTAAAATCAGCATCAGGATAAACAACAGAACCAATATCTCTTCCTTCACAAACAATATTGTTACCTGATCCTATTAATCTTTGCATTGAAACTAATTTTTCCCTAATCATTGCATTATTACTAATAATATGTATTTTTTCATTTATAGTACTAGATGAAAGAAAACTACTTACATTTTTATCGTTCCAAAAAACATTATCTAGATTACTTCCCTTTAATTCAAGCTTATTATTATTAAAAAAATTATCGATTGTTTCTTGATTAGAATCAAATAAGTTCTCTTTAATAAAAATGTAAGTTACTAATCTATAAAACAAACCTGTATTTAAATGAATATAGGAAAGCTTTTCAGCCAATAATTTTGCTGTAGTCGACTTGCCAGATGCAGCTGGTCCATCAATAGATATTACCATATTACTAATTTCTCCTTCTTCAAAAAGCTTGATAATATACTATATTTATAGAGATATGTAAAATTAATAATTATTATTTTTTTTTGTTTCTAAAATTTTATTTAAAAATTTTCTACTTATTTTTCTATACTTTCCTTCTTTTAAACCACTAAGTTTAATCCCTGCAAATTCATACCTATGTAAATTTAAAACTTGAGTATCAAAATATTTAAAGATTCTTTTAATTTCACGATTTTTACCTTCTCTTAAAATTACATCCCAAAAATATCCATTATTTATATGTTCAAGAAACCTGATATCAGCTTTCAATAAATCATTATCTAATCTAATTCCTGTTCTTACTTTAATGATATCTGTACTAGATAACTTTTTATCTGTAAAAACATAGTACTTTTTATCAACATTAAATTTGGGGTGAGATAATTTATAACTTAAATCACCATCATTAGTTACTAATAAAATTCCCGTAGTATCATAATCTAATCTTCCAATAGAAAAAAGATTATTTTTATTTGGAAGAAGATCATAGATAATCCTTCTATCTAAATCATCATCTTTTGTACATATATATCCTCTAGGTTTATTTAATATGTAGGTAACATCTTCTGATTTATTTATTAATTTATTATTAAATTGAACAAAGCAGTCATTACTAACATTTAAAGAAAAATCAGTAACAATTTTACCATTAACTTTAATCTTACCAGAAGAAATAAATTCATCGCACTTTCTTCTAGATCCTAAACCACATTTTGCTAAATATTTATTAATTCTCATCTAACTCTCGGAACAAATCCTACTTTTCTATAAACTTTTGAAATAGTATTTTGTGACTTTTTATATCCGTAATCTGTTCCATCCTTTAATATTTTCAACAAATAATCTTTATTTTTTATAAGATTATCATAGTTTGATTTTATGGGAGATAGAGTATCAATAATTAAATCTGACAAATCGGATTTAAAATCAGAGTACATTTTTCCTTTATATCTATTTTCTATAGAATCAGCTGATTCATTAGATAAAGATTTATATATATTTATTAAATTTGATAAACCTGGTTTACTTTTTTCATTATAAACAACTTCTGAACCAGAATCTGTTACAGATCTATTAATTTTTTTTCTTATTATACTTGGTTCATCAAGAAGAGTAATTATACTGTTTAAATTAACATCAGACTTGGACATTTTATCTGTAGGATTCTGCAAACTCATTATTCGAGCACCATTTTTTGGTATAAAAGGTTCTGGAATTTTAAAAGTTTTTGAGAATTTATTATTAAATCTTAGTGCAATATCTCTACATAATTCTAAATGTTGTTTTTGATCTGAACCTACAGGCACTAAATCTGCTTGATATAATAAAATGTCAGCAGCCATTAATATAGGGTATGTAAATAAACCAGTATTTATATTTTTCAAATTCTTTGATTTAGACTTATACTGAGTCATTCGGGACAATTCACCTTGATATGTAAAACAACTTAATACCCACATAAGCTCTGCATGATGAGGAATATGAGACTGAATGATAATATTACTTTTACTAGGATCAATACCACAAGCTATGTATTGAGCAACAAAGGATAAACATCTACTCCTCAAATCTGCAGGAACTTGTTTTGTAGTGATCGAATGCATGTCAACTACAAGGAAAATACTTTCATAGTCATCTTGCATTTGTTCCCACTGCTTAATTGCTCCTAAATAGTTAGCAATACACAAATTGCCTGATGGTTGTATGCCTGATAATATTGTTTTTTTAATCAAAATAATCTCCTAATTATTCATAAATAAATATGGTTTCCAAGATTTATTGTCATTTCTAACTAATTTCTGCATGTGGTAAATATGCGATGGTTTTTTTGGCTTTGATAATAATGTCATATTAGTTTGACTTAATAAGCTATTGCCTTTTTTTAAATTACAATTTTCGCAAGCTGATACTAAGTTAGTCCAAGTATCTTTGCCCCTTTTGTCTTTTGGTATAATATGATCGATAGTCATACTCCTAGATTTTTTACCACAGTATTGACACGTATTATTATCTCTACTAATTATATTACTTCTTGTAAGAGGAATACTTTTTATTTTTATAAATACATATGTTTTCAATTTAATAACACTTGGAAAATTTAGCTTTAATTTCTCTGACCTTATAAATGAATTAGTCTTTTCAATTAAATCTACTTTTTCTAATAGAATCATAACGATTGCTTTTTTTCCCCCAATAATTTGAATAGGCTCATAACTGTTATTTAAAAGAAGTACTTTTTTATTAATATTCATATTATTATTTCTTAAATCTGTATATACTAAATTCTAATCCAGATAAACGGCTACAATAAAATTTATTATTTTTATTAATTGAATTTATTTTAACTTCCCCAGAACAGTGAATAAATTCATCTGAATTTATAAATAATCCAACATGAGTAAAGTTAGTATTTTCTTTGAAGTAAATTAAATCACATTTTTCAATTTCTTTAATTGATTTACTTTCAATTAATTTACTTTTTGTTTGGTCTGAACAATCTCTTGGAAAATTTATTCCTTTTAAACGAACTAGAGATTGTATTAAACCAGAACAATCATAGCCAAAAGAAGACTTACCCCCCCATAAATAAGGAACACCTTGCAAAGTTAAAGCAAAATTTATTAGCTCATCACTATTTAATAAATACTTCAAACTTATTAAATATTTTTTATTTATTTGAACTGTACTTAAATCCGGTAAGAACATATCAAAAATACCATCGTCATTATTTTTTTTAAAGGGCATCAAAGATCCAAAGCTTAATAGTAGACTTTTTTTTATAATTGTTTTATTTAAAAAGAACCAATCATAATCTTTCTTATAATCTATATTTATATCATTAATTGAAATATATGAATAATGTATCCAACTAACATAATTATCCCACTGTTTAACTTTATACCAATTTTTATTTTTTTTTATTATATATAATTCTTCCCAAATTAAAGATTGAGATATTAATTCAGATTTGAAAGTAGGTTTTGAATACAATGGAGCGACAGATGTTTTAACTATACAATATGTGTCTTTCATTTTATTTTTATGAATCTTCTTTTACCTACTTTTAAGATATATTTAGTAGAAACCTCTAAAATCAAATTTAGATTTGATACAACCTCATCATTTAGCTTAACAGCAGATTGTTTAACTAATCTTTTTCCTTCACCTTTACTTTGAACAAGATTATTTTCAAATAAAAAATCAACAAGCTTAATACTATTTAAAATTGTAACTTCTTTTACATCTTTAGGAATACCCTTGTTAACGATAACATGATCAAAATTTTCCTCAGCTTCAGATGCTAAATTATTATCGTAATAAATAGATACTATTTCTCTACCAAGCTTTCTCTTTAAATCTCTATAATTTATATTATTAGTTTTTAAAGATAACTCATAATCATTAATTTCTTTTAATGGTAAGTTTGATACATACTTAAAATATTTAAATATCAAACTATCTGGAATAGATAAAACTTTACCGTACATATCATTTGGAGAATCATTAAATGCAATGTAATTATCATATGATTTAGACATTTTCTCAATTCCATCAGTTCCTTCAATAAGAGGCATTGTTAGAGCAACCTGAGGTTCCATATCATACTCTTTTTGCAAATCTCTTGCTAGTAACAAGTTGAATTTTTGGTCAGTTCCCCCTATTTCTACATCAGAACGTAAATAGACACTATCATATGCTTGAGCAAGTGGATACATAAATTCATGCAGTGAAATTGGAAGTCCATTTTTGTATCTCTTACTAAAATCATCTCTTTCTAAAAATTGAGCCAAAGTAAACTTCGATGATAAAGATATTACTTTACTAAGATCAATACTATTTAACCATTCAGAGTTATATACAATTTTTGTTTTGGAAATATCTAATATCTTAGATACTTGACTTATATAGGTCTTCGAGTTTTTCTTTGTTTCATTTAGGTCTATTTGCGGCCTAGTTTTATTTCTTCCAGTAGGATCTCCAATCATAGCAGTAAAATCTCCTATTACTAATATTATATTGTGCCCTAAATCTTGAAACTGCTTTAGCTTATTAAGTACAACACTATGACCAATATGCAAATCTGGTCTACTTGGATCACAACCAAGTTTAATATTTAAAGGAATATTATTATTCCTTGATTTTTCTAATTTAGAAATCAGTTCCTGTTCAGGAAGAATTTCTTCTGTTCTTGATGATATAATATCAAACTGGCTCTTTGCAGTTTTAAACTTCATAAACTAGTTACCTTTCATAGATCTTTTGATTTCTCTATCAATATCTCTTTTCTTAATAGTTTCTCTTTTATCCCACTTCTTTTTACCTTTTGCTAATGCAATCTGTAGCTTAGCTTTACCATTTTTAAAATATAATTTTAAAGGAACAATTGCTATACCTTGGGTTACAAACTTTGATTGAATTTTTAATATTTCATATTTATGCATTAATAACTTTTTATCTCGCAAAGGATCATGATTAGCATATCCAGAATGAGAATATTCACCAATATGCATTCCTATAACATAAATCTCATTATTTTTAACTGTAACATGAGATTCTGCAATATTAACATTTCCTTCTCTAATGGCTTTCACTTCAAAACCTCTTAATTGGATACCAGCTTCATACTTAGTTATGAAATGATAAAGATAAGAAGATTTTCTATTACTTGAAATTATATTCATGATTAAAAATTGTTTTATAAATTAATACAATAATATAAAAAAAAAGCAGAACTTAATGTTCTGCTTTTTTTCAAGTAAAGTGTATAGCTTTAATTACATCATACCACCCATACCACCCATACCTCCCATACCTCCCATGTCAGGAGCAGGAGCTGCAGGAGCTGCAGGTTCCGGTTTATCTGTTATTACAGCTTCAGTTGTTAATAAGAGACCAGCTATACTAGCAGCATTTTGAACAGCTGTTCTAGTAACAAGAGTTGGATCAATTATTCCAGCTTTTAACATATCTACATATTTTTCTGTACGAGAATCAAAACCTGTATTACCTTTTTTATTTTTAATTTCGTTAATAACTACTGAATCTTCTAATCCTGCATTAGCTACTATTTGTCTTGCAGGTCCTTCTAATGCAGTTTTTAAAATTTCAGCACCAAGCGCTTCATCACCTATCATTCCTTTAGAAGAAATCTTGTCACTTGCACGCAATAGAGCGACACCACCCCCAGCAACTATTCCTTCTTTAACTGCTGCTCTTGTTGCATGTAATGCGTCATCAACTCTATCTTTTTTCTCTTTCATTTCTACTTCAGTAGCTGCACCTATGTTTATAACTGCAACTCCACCTGATAGTTTTGCTAACCTTTCTTGTAACTTTTCTTTATCGTAATCAGATGAGGACTTTTCTATTTGAACCTTTATTTCATTAACTCTAGCAACAAGATCATCAGATTTACCCTTACCTTCAACAATTGTAGTATTATCCTTATCGATATTTACTTTTTTAGCTTCACCTAAATATGACATATCAGCATTTTCAAGCTTGTAACCTTGTTCTTCTGAAACAACTGTTGCTCCTGTTAAGATTGCTATATCTTGTAACATTGCTTTTCTTCTATCACCAAATCCTGGTGCTTTGACAGCTGCAACTTTAAAAGTTCCTCTTATTTTATTCATTACTAATGTTGCTAAAGCTTCACCTTCAATATCTTCTGCAATAATTAACAATGATTTTCCAGCCTGTACAACTTTCTCTAGTACTGGTAGTAATTCTTTCATATTACTAATCTTTTTTTCATGAACCAAAATTAAAGGACTTTCTAATTCTACTTCCATACTCTCTGCATTAGTAACAAAATATGGAGACAAATATCCTCTATCAAACTGCATTCCTTCAACAGTTTCAAGAAAAGTATCCATTCCTTTTGCTTCTTCTACAGTAATAACACCTTCATTACCAACTTTATCCATTGCATCACTTATAATTACACCAATAGAATGATCGTTGTTTGCAGAAATTGTACCAACTTGACTTATTTCTTCTTTATCTGATACATCTTTAGACATAGATTTTAAACATTTAACCACTTGTACTACAGCCTTATCGATTCCTCTTTTAAGATCCATAGGATTAGCACCTGCAGTTACATTTTTTAAGCCTTCATTTATTATACTTTGAGCTAGTACAGTCGCAGTTGTTGTACCATCACCAGCAACATCTGAAGTTTTAGATGCGACTTCTTTTACCATTTGAGCACCCATATTTTTAATTGGGTCGTCTAATTCAATTTCTTTTGCTACTGTTACACCATCTTTAGTTATATTTGGAGCACCAAATTTTTTGTCGATAACAACATTTCTTCCTTTTGGACCTAATGTAACCTTTACAGCATTCGCAAGCTCATCTACACCTTCTTTAAGTATACTCCTAGCATTTGTATCATAGTCTATTAATTTTGCCATTTATTCTCCTTTTAATTACGTAATTTTTTTATAAAGTTGCTAATATATCACTTTCTCTCATTATCATTAAATCTTCACCTTCAACACTTACCTCTGAACCTGAATATTTACCGTATAAAACCTTGTCACCTTTTTTAAGAGTCATTTTATTTAATGTACCATTATCATTCATCTTACCAGGTCCTACAGCTAAGATTTCTCCCATTTGAGGCTTTTCTTTTGCTGTATCAGGTAAAATTATACCTGATGCTGTTTTTTCCTCAGCTTCATGTGCTTTAACAACAATTCTATCAGATAAAGGCTTCAATTTCATTGTATCTCCTAAATTTTAAATTAATTAATAAATTTTACAAACTATCTAATTCAAATTCTATGCCAATTAGAATGGACTGACATAAAGTCATTACTTACCTGTACTTCCAAATCCTCCATCACCTCTTGAAGAGCTTGATAAATTATCATTAATTGAGAACGATATTGGGGAAGAATCAAATGAAACTAACTGAAATAAACGATCTCCTTTTTTGGCAGTATAAGAGGTTTTCTTAATATTATCACACGAAGCCATTATCTCTCCCCTATACCCGCCATCAATAAGACCAATAGAATTTGACATCCTTAGTGGTGTTTTGCTAATACTTGATCTTGGCATTAAATAATAAGCTTTACCATCAACAGGTTCACAAGAAATTCCAAATTTAATTAACTTTGTTTCCATTGGCTTTATTTTTATGTCTTCAATAACATACAAATCTAATCCAGCATCACCTGTATGAAAATGACCATGATTTTCATAAAGGGACCTTGCACTTTCATTTAAAATTTTAATAAATAATTTCATTACGACACCTTTCTAATTAGGTTCAACCCAATCATTATTATTTTTAATAAGATTAATTAATTCTTCAATAGAGTTCTTACTATCAATATGGTTTTTAATAAGATTATGTCCTTTATATAAGGATATTTTATTTCGACCAGTACCTACATAACCATAATCCGCATCGGCCATCTCTCCTGGTCCGTTAACAATACATCCCATTACTGCTATTTTAAGACCCTTAAGATGACTTGTTTTTTTTCTAACTTTTTCAGTTGTTTCTTGCAAATCAAACTGAGTTCTACCACATGATGGACAGCTTATAAATTCTGTTTTAGAAATTCTAGTTCTAGTAGCTTGTAATATATTAAATGATAATTCATTTATTCTTTTAATATTTTTAGTAAATTCATTTTTTAAAAAAATTCCATCACCAAAACCATCTAGAATAATCCCCCCAACCCCTATAGATGAAGCAATCAAATTATTATCAAAAGAAACCATTGAACTCATTGATAGAACAACTGGAACTTTAAAACATTTATTTACTAAGCTGAAAAAGAATTTTCTTTGTCTATAGATCTTATCATCACAGTCTAAAATTATTATAGTATTATTATCATTATTAATTCTATTTATTAGATCTTTATTATTTATATCATCAGAACTCAAGTTAACAAACTTCTTACTATTAACATTTTCAATAGAAAATTGTCTAACATTTAAAAGAGGATACAATGATGTATTTTTTTTATTATCTTTCCATATTTTATAAGGACAAATTATTTTTAATTGTAAAGGTAAATCAATATTTTTATTGATATTTTTTAAATAAATAAAATCAGGTGCTATATCACTTACAATCCATTTATCTATATTTTTCATATAAGAGTAGCCAATATCTGATAAATTTTTATAACCAAGATTATTTATCATTGATAAGTCTGAAATAACGATAGGTACATTATCTCCACCAATATTAATTTTAGGAATTGACTCTCTTTTTGAATAAGAAAATGGATTAACAGGGTTTTCAATAATGTCATTATCGATTTTATCATTATTGTTAACTTTATACCTTTTTATAATATTTTTTGCTACAGGTATTTCAAATTCTGGTTCTTCAGTTAAAGAAACTCTAATTGTATCCCCAATTCCATCTTCTAACAATAATCCAATTCCTAATGAAGATTTAATTCTCCCCTCCATACCATCACCAGCTTCAGTTACACCCAAATGTAGTGGATAATTCATTTTATTCTTCATCATATGATGAACTAATAATCGATATGCATTAACCATAACAATTGGATTACTAGATTTCATTGAAAGAACTATATCCTTATAATTATGGTCTTCGCATATTCTAATATACTCTAATGCAGATTCAACCATCCCAAGAGGTGTATCTCCATACTTATTCATTATTCTATCTGATAAAGAGCCATGATTTGTGCCAATACGCATTACAGTTCCATTTTCTTTACATATTTTAACAAGTGGTGAAAATTTTTCATGGATACGTTCTAATTCAATATTATACTCATTATCATTTATTTCAAATTTTTGAAATCTTTTTCTATCAGCATAATTACCTGGGTTGATTCTAACTTTTGATACAATCTCTGCAGCAATTTCTGCAGCTTTAGGAGTAAAATGTATATCTGCAATTAAAGGAGTTTTAAATCCCTTACTAGCTAAATCTTTTTTAATCTTATTAAGATTGTGAGCTTGTTTTACATTTGGAGCAGTAATTCTTACATATTCACATCCTGCTTTAATCATTCTAATAGATTGATTAACAGTATCTATTGTATTCATTGTATCTGTTGTAGTCATGCTCTGAACTCGTATAGGATTAGAACCACCAAGGGGGATACCACCAATATTTACAACTCTTGTTTCTAATCGTTTGTAAAAATTTGTGGACTCGCAGTATTTAAATTTATTGTCGGACATAATAAAATATGATATTAATTTATAATTATAATTTAATCATTAATAAAATATTTTAATTTACTTTTATGAATTATTTAAAAAAACCACAAAAAACAAAGAATATACCTAAGGGTATTCCCTATATAATTGGAAATGAACTTGCGGAGAGATTTAGTTTTTATGGAATGAAATGCATTCTAATAATTTTCATGACACAATATCTAATAAATAACAATGGAATAATTGAACCTTTATCAGATCAAGAAGCTACTAAGTGGTATCATTTATTTACTTCGGCTGTTTATTTCACTCCTATTTTTGGAGCTTTATTATCTGATGTTTTCATTGGAAAATATAAAACAATTCTTATTCTCTCAATTATTTATTGTTTTGGTCATCTAACACTTGCAATTGATGAAACAAGATTTGGATTAATAATAGGATTATCACTTATATCTTTAGGGGCTGGTGGTATAAAACCTTGTGTATCGGCGCATGTTGGAGATCAATTTGGAAAAACGAACTCTATTTTTCTAACTAAAGTTTTTAGTTGGTTTTATTTATCTATTAATTTAGGAGCCTTTGTCTCAACACTGCTGACACCTTATCTACTACATAATTATGGCCCTTGGCTTGCTTTTGGCATTCCTGGTTTACTTATGTTTATTGCTACATATATATTTTGGCTTGGAAGACATGTCTTTATTCATATACCACCACAAGGACTATCTTTTTTTAAAAAAATAATATCAAGAGAAAGCATTTCATCAATAATGAAATTATCTATTATTTATATTTTCATTGCAATTTTTTGGTCTTTATTTGATCAAACAGGTTCTACATGGGTATTACAAGCTGAAAATTTAAATAGAAATTGGTTTGGTATTAACTGGTATTCGTCTCAGATACAATCAATTAACCCTATCATGATTTTAATATTTGCACCACTATTTTCTTATTATTTATATCCTAAATTAAATAAAATAACAAAGCTTACGGATCTTAAAAAAATATCATTAGGTTTATTTCTTGCCGTTCCTTCATTTATTATTATAGGTTTAGTTGAAAAGTGGATTGAACTTGGATTTACACCTTCAATTGGATGGCAGGTTCTGGCTTATATAATTTTAACAGCTTCAGAAGTCTTAGTATCAATTACATGCTTGGAGTTTTCGTATACTCAAGCTCCCAATTTTATGAAATCACTAATTATGGGCTTTTTCTTACTATCAGTATCATTAGGAAATATTTTTACTGTATGGGTCAATGAAGTAATGATATTCAACAATATCAGTTATGGACAATCGTATTATAACTTTTATGCATTTTTAATGCTAGCAACTGCTACTATTTTTTTACTAGTTGTAAAATATTACAAGCCAAATTATTATATAAATAATGAACAGTAATTATAATTTGGCGAAGATACTAATAAACTTATTAATATCAAAATCTTTATGGTATTCTATTGATAAGAAAATTGAAGAGTTTAAATTATTATCTGTTGATTCAAAGTTTTCTAATTCATAACCAATGATTAGATTTAAATTCTCATTTATCTCAAAATAAGATTCAACTAACAATTCTAGTCTTGATAAGTCTATATTATCAATTAAATCAGTTATCTGATTAAAATACTCAACTTCTATTTTTATTTCGTTATTATTAATTTTTTTATCACAATAAACACCACTTTTAAGATATGATGTTTTTCTTGAGTCATTTAAATAATCAATTATATCATAAGCAAGAGCAATTTCAGCATTAATATGACCATTATTGGATTCTTTAATAAAAAAACCCACTCCTTGATTCCCATGATATCTAACATTAACACCTATCTTAGAATTCTGGTCTATAGATATTGTTGAATAATTATAAAACCGTTTAAAATCAATAAATTTATTACTAGTCTTATATCTTATTTTTTTATACTCATGATCCTTAATAAAATGTAAATATGCTCTAATATCTCTAAAGGTATATTTTGATTTCTTATTTAATCTGTAATAGATACCAAGCCCACTATCATTATTTTCATCTTGTATATAGCTTCCTCTAAAGTACTGTTTCCATTTGGAGGGATCATCAATATCATGGCTAAAGATAAAAGAAAAACATGTAGCTAATAATATTTTATTTAATTTCATTTATTTATTAAAGCTATCTTAGTTGTTTTTGAACCAAAATTTTTATCATAAGATGTTAACAAATATACACCAGTTGGAATTTTTTTACCGTTATCAGATTTTCCATCCCAACTTATTGTTCTATTATAATTTTTCATATCAAAAGTTTTTAATATATATCCATTTAGATTAATTATTTTAAGGATAGCATCATTAGAAACATTACTTATTATTAACTCAGAATGTTCTCCAATTAAAAATGGATTTGGACTAACTCCTATCGATACATCATTACTTTTTTCATTAAAAGAGGTTTCTAAAATTGATATTCCCAATTCAGTTGCGATGTAAGCATTTCCATAATTATCAAAGATAACATCATAAATTATATCTGATAAGATATTGTGACTATCTTTTGTGATTTGACTTAAATCAGGAGTGAAATTTTCACCATTATTTTTAATAATTCTTAATCCGTTACTTTTTGTTGTAATCCATATATTATTATTATTATCTAAACGGAGTTTACACCCCTCGTCATAGTTTAGTCCTTGGAAATAATATTCATCCTGGATTTTAGTAAAATCAACAATAATATTGCCACTATAGGTATAGCTTACATTAATAATATATCCCATGATTCCGTAATCTGTCATTACCCATAAAATTTCATTACTATAATTATCCTTAGATATTACTAATGACCAGATATTTAGATTTTCTAACTCATCAAGCCAATTAATATGCCAAATATCATCAGATGGGCTAGTTATGTCATTAAACTCAATCATCCTAATTCCTCCTGGAGAATATGGTATGGAGTTATCCATTGTTTCTGAAAATAAATATGAAATCCATAAATTATTATTTTTATCTAAATGGATTTCTTTTGGTATATACCCATCGTTATTATCTTGAATATGATACCAATTATTATTATTGTTAACTGCAATTGTATTATTATTTAATTCTGAATACGGATTAGCAACCCAAAGGTTACCAAAATCATCATATTTTATTTGATTTATGGTCATAAAACCATTATCCCAACTTGAATTAAAAATACCATTATTACCTCCAAGAATATTATTTTCTAATGAATAATAATTATCTAGGTCTAAAGAATTATCTATAGAATTATATCTAAATTCAATAAGACCTCCATAAAAAGTATCATCAGATAAACTAAATAAATAATCATCAGCAACTTGACTATAGTATCCTAACCAAGATTTTGGATAAATACCGCTGTTTGAAAAAATGATTTTATTTTCAAAAGAAGCTACTGAATGAACAGTATTATCTCCAGACCAATAATCCATAACATTTGCCTTGAAATCACCAGACGTTAAAGGATAATTATTAATATTATAACTATTATAAGAATAAAAATTATTTATAGATAAACCACCATTATTAAGTAGTGGATTTTTATAAATAAAACCTCCACTTTGTCCTTCATCATTTCTATGATTGACAATACCAAAAAGGCTTCCATCATATAATAATGTAAGGGCATCAAATTGATTCTTATATATTGTATTGGGAACATAAGATTTCCAATCATTATTAGGGTCTTTCATTAAAAATCCTTTATTGTTTATACCAAAATATGAAATATCATCTAATTTTAAATAAGAGTTAACACTACCACCATAACCATCTGGCAATGTATGACTTTGAACTATATTATTTGCAAAAGAATAATTATATACACCAAGATTGGTTATGATTAATAATTGATTAGAAATAATTTGTAATGACTTTATTATTTCCTCATTTGGAAAAGTAATTATTTCATTGTTATTAATATCTACAACTTTATTTTCGTAACAAAGATATAGACTATTTTGAAATTCTATAATTGAACTTATATCTTCATTTATAAAATCAATATTCCATGAATCTGATAATGACAAAAAAGAATTTTGATAATTTGAGTTTATAAGTCCGTTACTTGTTGCTAGATAAATACTATCATTATAAATATGTAAGTCATTTATTGATTCAAATAGTAATGGGAACGAATCAAAATAATTGACATATTCTAATTCATTAAACTCATTAGAAATATACTGAATTAAAATATTATTTTGATTCAAAATACCAGCGGCAAAAAAGTATTCTTGTGAAAAAGAAATGTCTAAAATCTCATCAAATTCAGGATAATTTATATATGATATTGTATTGAAATTATTATCAAATACAAATATTTTACCAGGATAACTACTTCCCACAAATAAATTATCATTATTAACTTCTAGGAATGATATATTTGATTCATTTAAAATATTTAATGATTGATTTGTATAATTATACAATCCACCACTTGTCGAAACTAAAATATTTCCTTGAAAACTATTTATACTTTGCGTATCAAGTAAAGAAGTAATATTTTTTTTTAAGTCTATATAATTGTTTGAGAATAAAAAATTAAATAAAGTCAATATAATTATAAAAGTAGATTGAAAATGGATCACTTATCTAAATTAGAAAATTGATTGATCATTTCTACAGCGGCTTCCATAACTTCATATCCTTTATTAGATTTATCAGATTTAGTTCTATCTAAAGCTTGCTGATAATTATAAGTTGTTAACACTCCATATAATATTGGAATATTTTTACTGTTTAAAGATAGACACATTATTTGCTCAGTAACCGATTGGGATATATATTCAAAATGAGCTGTTTCACCCTTAATTACGCATCCAAGTGTTACAATAGCATCAAATTTTGTTTTACTATTTACTAATAATTGATTAACACATGAAGGAATTTCAAATGCTCCAGGTACTTTATATATATGTTTTAAATTAAATTTTTTATCGTAATTAGTTTCATAACATTTTAAAGCTCCTTCTATTAGCCCATCAGTAATCTGCTTATTAAAACTACTTGCAATAATTGCTATTTTCATTTTTTGATGTTCTCCATAATAAGATGGCCTAATTTATCTCTTTTCGTTGATAGATATTTATTATTTACTTTATTTGCTTCAAATTCTATAGCTACTCTATCGACGATTTCAAGTCCAAAACCTTCTAAAGAAATAATTTTTTTAGGATTATTTGTTAAAAGACGCATTTTTCTAACATTGCAATCCAATAAAATTTGTGCCCCTATACCATATTCTCTAAGATCAGCTTTGAAACCTAATTTATGATTGGCTTCTACCGTATCATAGCCTTGATCTTGCAATTGATAAGCTTTTATTTTATTTTTAAGACCAATACCTCTTCCTTCTTGTCTTAAATATACAAGTATCCCTTTACCTTCATTTTCAATCATTTTTAAAGATCCTTCTAACTGAGAACCACAATCACACCTTAGCGAACCAAAAATATCTCCAGTTAAACATTGTGAATGAACTCTAACTAATACATCATCATTTTTACTAATATTTCCTTTGATAACTGCTACATGATGGTCTCGATTTATTTTATCTTCAAATAATTTCAGTTTAAATTCTCCAAAATCTGTTGGAAAAGGGACTGTAGTAATTTGCTCAATTAACTTATCGAATTTTTTTCTATAAGCTATTAAATCAGCAATACTAATAATTTTTATATTGTGTTTCTTTGAAATTTTTGTTAAAGATTCTGACCTTGCCATTGTTCCATCATCATCAACAATTTCAACTAATAAAGCCAACGATTTGTGGTTAGACAATTTGGTAAGATCTATGCATGCTTCTGTATGACCAGCTCTTTGTAAAACGCCTCCATCTTTTGCTATCAATGGAAACATATGGCCAGGTCTTACAAGGTCATTAGGCGTTGAATCATCACTAATTAAAACTTGAAGAGTTTGCCACCTATCTTTTGCAGAAATACCTGTAGAAATTCCATTTTTAGCATCAACACTTACAGTAAAATTAGTTTTTTGATGTTCTGTGTTATTATCAACCATTGGACTTAAATCTAATTCTTTAGCTTTATCAGATGATATCGAAGTGCATATCAAACCTCTGCCATATTTCATCATAAAATTAATATCATCAGAAGTTGCTTTTTCACCAGATATAATAAAATCACCTTCATTTTCTCTGTTTTCATCATCTACGACAATTAACATCTTACCATTCTTAAAATCATTAATTGCTTCTTTAATAGTATTTAATTTCATTATAAATCCCTATTTAATAAATTCTTTTCAACATACTTTGCAATTAAGTCCGTTTCAATATTTAAACTTGAATTAACTTTTTTAAAACCTAGACAAGTATTTTTTAAAGTATGAGGTATAATTGATACTTTAATTGAACTTTTTAATATTTCCATAATTGTTAGAGATATTCCATCTAATGTAATGGAACCTTTGTAGATACAATATTTTAAAAATCTTTTATCAAAAGAAACTTCAAAAATAACTTGGCCATCTATTAAATTTTCAATAGAAGTAATTTTACCTACGCATTCAACATGTCCTTGAACTATATGACCACCAAGCCTATCTGACAATCGCAAACATCTTTCCAGATTTACATATTCTCCAACATTTAAATCCGAAAAATTACTTTTATCTAGAGATTCAGTTATAATATCAAAACTAATATTTTTCTTAGTAAAAGTTACAACAGTCAAGCATACACCGTTTACAGCGATACTATCACCCACTTTAATATCATCAAACTGGGTTTTAATTTCAATATTCCAATAACCTTCAAATTTATTAATATTATTTACTTTCCCTAGATCTTCGATCAATCCTGTAAACATAATTCCTTTTTTCTCATAATCTTTAAACTATCATTTTCAAACTCATTTTCATTAAAAACTTCCCACTCTTCGTTAATATCAGGACTTTGAAGAACAGCATTATTTAAAGAATCATTTGATGTGTATAAATATATTTCATTTATTAAGTTTGCTTTTAAAAATGAGTTTATTAAAGTTGGCCCACCTTCGATAAGAAGTTTAGTTATCCCTTTTTTACCTAAAGATTTTAGTATATCTTTTGGATCTAACAAATTGTCCTTTATAGCAATAGGTAAACAGACTCCAATAGGCGTCTTAGACTCATTAAAATTATTTTCATTACAAAGAATTATATTATCTGCTTCATTATCATTAAATATTTTCAATGTTAATGGTAACTTTCTGTTAGTATCAATAATAATTCTGGAAGGATTACTCCCTGCAATATTTCTTACGGTTAATGATGGATTATCAACTTCAACAGTCTTTGTACCAACTAATATTCCATCAACTTCTGATCTTAACTTATGAGAAAAAGAATTCGTATCATGACCTGTAATCAAAGTAGTTGTATCCGAATTAATTCCCATAAAACCATTATTTGACTGAGCAATTTTTACAATTACCCATGGATATCCCGTTTTAATCCAATTAAAAAAACCAATATTCAGCTCGTAACACTTTTTAGAATTTATATCTGTAAATACATTTATGTTTGATTTTTTTAACTCTTGAATACCTAATCCATTAACTTCTGGATTTTTATCAATACACCCAACATATACATTCTTAATACTATTTTCAATAATTTTATTTACACAAGGTGGTGTCTTTGAAAAAATATTGCAAGGCTCTAAATTAACATATAGATCGGAACCACTTGGATCTTCTATACAGTTATTCAAAGCATCAACTTCAGCATGGGCTGCTCCAAAAGACTTATGATATCCTTCACCAATTATTTTATTATTTTTAACTAAAATACATCCTACCATTGGATTTGGAGACACATTTCCTCTTCCTTGTTTAGCAAGATCTAATACTCTGTCCATATATTGAATATGCATATCCATATTTTAGTTTTGTAAAATTTTATCTACAAATTCATATAAATCAAAAATATTTACTGAACCGTCATTATTAAAATCTGATAGCCATAGTTCTAAATTATTAATTGAAGTATTATTTCTAATAAAATATTTTAACTCCATTAAATCCAACATATCTAATTCATTATCAAGATTCATATCACCTTTGATATAGTATTGTTTTTCTTGTTCAGATAGAATAAATGCACCATATAAACAATAAGGAGCAGCACCATTGTGTCCACCATAGAATTCATTTAACAACTCAAGCGATACTAGATTTGGATCTGCACCATTTTCAATAAATCTATTGTAAGCTACAACGGAGTTTTCATAAGGAATTTGTTCATCAGCAATTCCATGAAATAAATATAATTTACTTCTTGGAATCCAATCGAGTAAATCATTTTCTGCTAATGTCAATCTAAAAGGAAAATTTAAGTTAGTTCTAAATTCATAAATAATGTCTGCTCTTAAAATATAAATTGGTATATCTGGCATAAAACTATTGATGTATCCACCAGAATAGTCTCCATTAAACAATTCCGGTAAAATTTCGGCATATTCAGGTTTAAAAAAATCCTGAACTGTTCCCAAATCATATCTCTCCATATAAGAAAGAATAACATAAGGTAAATAATATGGATTTGTATATCTTTCTCTAGATAACATCAAGTCTACCATAGTACCTGACATATCATATGCTCCAGCCATAGGAAAAGACATCGTAATATTTAAATCAGAGTGATTTTCTTCTATTTCTTTGACTGCTGCAAGTGCTGCATAACCTCCTTCAGAATAGCCAGCAATATATAATTGGTCATTAAATTGCAGACCATTTATTTGATTACAAAATTGTCTTGTAGCATAAACCATATCTATCATGACTGTTGCTGTTGGATCTTTTAATTGATAGGGATGATTAATTTGAGAAACTCCTAATCCTAAGTAATCTGGCTCCATATAGATATAACCTGAAGTTCCAAGCCACATATTTAAATCATTAAATGAGCCCATTGAAGGAGCACTATCCCTTCTTACTTTTGTACCATGACCAAACAGATACATTGGATAAGCATAATGATAATTATCAGGAAAAGAAATAAAACCAGATGCTTCTGAATATTCTCCAAACTGGTCTATTGTTTCGTAAACAATAGAATATGCTTTGATATTAAATATTGCATTGGGACTTAATTGCCCAACAGATGCATCTAAATCTTCCTGAATATTATTAGATTGCATTAAGCCTACATATTCAAAGGATATTAAATCTCCTCTATCTGAGAAAATTATTGATATTAAAAGAAAAAATGTGATTCTAAGCATGCCTAAAATTACTCCAATATTACTAATTATAGAATTATTTTATTATCAGAAGAATAATTTCTAGCAAATTCATAGCCTATAACTCCTGTTGCAACTGAAACATTTAAGCTTTGTTTAATTCCTCTCATGGGTATTTCAACATGTTCACTCGCTAATTCTGCTAATTCTTCAGATACACCTTTAACTTCATTACCAACAATAAAACATAAAGGATATGATGATTTAGAAAGATAAATTGATTTTGATTCAACGGTTTGTTCAACTAGAACAAGCGTAATGCCGTCTTTGAGAATTTGTTTTGCTGCATCGATAGGATTTTCAAAGTGTTCCCAAGGAACAACTTTATCGGCACCAAGAGCTGTCTTCGAAATATCCTCCCTTGGTGGACAGGCAGTGTATCCAGTTAAATAAACCTTACTTGCACCAAAACCATCAGCAGTTCTAAAAATAGAACCAACATTATAAACAGAACGAACATTTTCAACTAAAATTGATATGGGTAATTTGGGAATTTTTTTTATTTCATCTTCTGTTGGTCTGGAAGCTTTCAATTCATCATTTGTTCTTTTTATTTTGAAATTCATTTTTATTAAAATATAATTATATAAATCACATAAATTTACATCTTAATATGATTAAAATAAATAAACCTTTAGTTATTGTTGCAAATGGAGAATTTCCTAAAAATCCCATTATATTAAATATATTAAAAAAAGCCAAATTTATTATATGTTGCGATGGAGCAGCAGACAAACTTTTAAAAAATGGATATTCACCTAATCTTATTATAGGTGATTTTGATTCAATTTCAGACTTGATTTCTGAACAATATAAAGATATTTCATTAAAAGTATTAGATCAATCTAAAAATGATTTAAGAAAAGCAATAGATTATAGCATAAAAAATAATATTAATGAATTATCAATAATAGGCGCATCTGGTTTTAGAGAAGATCATTTGATTGGAAATATTTTCAGCCTATATAAATATCCAAATACCAAAATTAAAATATATACAGATACTGGTACCTTTGAACTCATAAATAAATCGCAAAATATTAAAAGCTTCAAAGGACAGCAGGTTTCATTTTTTTCTGAAGATAGGACTATAAAAATTACTTCTAGTAACTTAAAGTATAACTTTAATAAAAATACTTTAAATTCCTTATTTTCAGGAACTTTAAATGAATCAAAAGAAAAGTATTTTAGTTTAAAAATAAGCCACGGGGCATTACTCCTTTACAAGAAATATAATTAAAAATGAACGCAAAAATCATCTTATCAACTATCATTTTATTTATCTTAGCCACAAGTTTATTCATGTATTTAATGATCACAAAAAATATAGAAATGTTTATCACTCAATTTAAATGGTTCATGCGTGCTATATCACCTTTCTTGATGATTTATTTAATTTATATTGGATCTAAAAAATGAATAGAAATAAATCAAGTTTATATGATACAATCATAGTTGGAGGTGGTCCTGCTGGTTCTTGTGCTGCATTATATGCAGAAAAAATTGGTCTTAAAACAATTATTTTGGAGAAATCACGATTTCCAAGGGATAAAGTATGTGGAGATGCTCTTTCAGGAAAAGCTGTAAGATATATGAAAGAATTAGAAATTTTAAATGAGGTAAGTAAATTAGAAGGTTCAACTATTGATACAATTACTTTCGGTAGCCCTAATCATAAACAGTTTAATGTTTATTTAAAAAATAAATATAATAAAAACACAATTAAAGAAGGATATGCAATAAAACGTAGTATTTTTGATAATTTTTTATTTAACAAAGCTAAAGAATTAACAGATACTCGAGAAGAATTTAAGGTAAATAACATTCTATATAATAATAATAAAATTATAGGAGTAGAAGGATTAAATAATAACAATAGTAAAGAAAAAATCTATGCTCCTATCATCCTAGGATGTGATGGAGCAAATTCTTCAATTGCTAAAAAATTAGGGCTATACAACGATCTTCAGAAAAATTCAGCCATAGCATTACGATGCTATTATGAAAATGTTAAGAATTTAAAAAATCAAATTGAACTACACTTTGTTGATGAAGTTTTACCTGGATATTTTTGGCTTTTCCCAGTTGGAAAAAATACTGCAAATATTGGCATTGGTTTAAGCAAAGAGCAAGCAAAAAAAGATAAAAGGAAGCTTGAGACTATTTTAGACGATGTAATAAATTCAAGTTTTTTTAGGAAAAGATTTAAAGATTCAAAAAAATTAGAAAGTCCAAGAGCCTGGACTCTCCCATTAGGACGAGTGAAAAGAATTAATTATGGAGATAGCTTTATGCTTTTAGGTGATGCTGCTGGATTAATTGATCCTTTTACAGGAGAAGGAATTGGAAATGCAATGGCATCAGCAAAATTTGCAATAAAAATTGCACATAAATGTTTAAAAAAAAATGATTTCTCTTCCAAATTAACTTCCGAATACAACAAAATTCTATGGGAAGAATTAGGCTCAGAGCTTAAAACTAGCTCTAAACTTCAAAATTTAGCAAACTATAGAGTTCTTCTTAATTTTGTCATGGGTAAAGCCTCATCAAATAGAAGTGTACAGGATATAATAAGTGGCATGTTAGCAAGAGAAATACCGAAAGAAAGATTGACCAATCCTCTTTTTTATTTAAAAATTTTATTATCTTAAATATCTATTTCTTATTTTTAATCATAACATCTAAAAATAATTTAGATGATGAAATATTTTCATACCAAGAAACGAGGTTTATATAGTTTTTACTAAACCATTCATAATTAATATTTGCAAACTGTCTTACAAATGGAAAAATTGCAATATCTGCAATAGAAATACTATCTTTAAAAAAATATTTTGTATTTTTCAGTTTCTCTTCATAATCCAATAATACATAGTTACACTTACCCCTATAATAATCTTTTGAAAACTTGGGATATCTATCAAAGTACTTGTACTTATCTAACCATTTCTTGAATAAAAAATCATTTTTATTAATCAAATCAATCTCATAATTACCATCAGCAGAAAACCATGTTTGATTTTTATTATTTCTTAGTGCCCATAACATGATTTCTAAACTTTCATCTATTACTTCACCTTCTTTAGTAATTAGTACTGGTACTGTTCCTTTTTTAGATGCTTCATACAGCTCTTTCGGTCTATTTTTTAGAGAAATTTCTATTATTTCTACTTTTATTTCTGAATATAAAAGTGCCATCCTAGCACGGATAGCGTATGGTCAACGTCTATAAGAATATAAAAGATGATTTTTCAATATTTTAACAATTATTAACTACTACTGTTTTCATATTAACAAATTCTCTAATTCCGTACTTTGATAATTCAATACCGTAGCCAGATTTTTTAACTCCTCCAAATGGTAATCTTGGATCTGATTTTGTCATATCGTTTATGAAAACTGCACCAGTTTCTATTTTATTAGCTATTTTTTTACCTTTTTCTGTGTCTGAAGTCCAGACACTTCCACCCAATCCGTAGTCACTATTATTTGCTAATCTAATAGCTTCATCAGCACTATTTATCCTAGTCACACAAAATACTGGACCAAAAGTTTCATAATTAAAAACATCCATTCTTTCATCAATATTAATAAGTAGAGTAGGATAATAATAAGAATCATTCTTTTTACCTCCTAATATACAGTTAGCACCTTTTTTAATAGAAGATTGGACTAAACGATCTATTTCATCAACAAATTCAATTTTTGCCAAAGGTCCTATTTGAGTTTCATCTAATAAAGGATTACCCATTTTTAGATTTTTTATTAAAATTTCTACTTTTGCAACAAAAGTATCATGAATTTTATCATGGATTAAAAATCTTTTTGCTGCAATACAGCTTTGACCAGTATTTAAAAACCTTGCAGCTACAGCTGTTTTAGCTGCTTTTTCTACATCAGCATCTTCTAAAACAATAAAACAATCTGATCCACCTAATTCTAAAACTGTTTTTTTTATTTCTTTACCCGCTTTCATTGCTACTTGAGAACCAGCATACTCACTTCCAGTTAATGTTACAGCTTTAACTTTATCATTAGAAATAACACCAGCAACCTGTGATGAAGAAATTATAAGAGTCCTAAAAACATTTGGATAAGGAAAACATTCCTTTATTAATTTTTCAATCAATAATGCACAACCACTAACATTGGAAGCATGCTTTAAGATACAAACATTACCAGCCATCAAAGATGGAGCAATAAACCTAAATACTTGCCAATAGGGAAAATTCCATGGCATAATACCAAATATAATGCCTATTGGGTCATATTGAATAAAACTTTCAGAAAAATCTGAATCAATAAGCTCATTTTTTAAAAATTTTTCCGCATTTTGTGCATAATATTCTAAAACCCATACACTTTTTAATACTTCTAATTTTGATTCAGTTATAGGCTTACCCATTTCTATAGAAATCATTTTTGAATGAATATTAATTTCTGATTTTAATTTATTTGCAACAGATAATAAAAAATCTTTTCGCTTATTAAATGATAAACCTTTCCAAAAGGAAAAATCTTTAGAGACATCTTCTAATATTAAATTAATTTTTTGTTCTGAGTATGTTGCATACTCGTTAATTAATTTACGTGTTACAGGATTTATTGATTTTAAATTCATTTTTATTGAATGAGAATTATTATAAAAATTTAAACAAAAAAATTATAATAAATAAATTAATAAATATTAAATTGTTATATCAATTTTCATACAAAACTAAGGTATTATAATGAGTGAATTAAATTTCTTACTAAGAGAAGCTGTAAATGAACCAATTAAAGATTACAAAGCTGGTAGCAAAGAAAAAGCATCATTAAAAAAAACTCTAACAGAGTTAAAATCTAAAGTTATTGATATTCCTATTATAATTGATGGTAAAGAAATAACTACAAACAATACAAGTAAGTGTGTTATCCCACATGATCATAAACATATTCTTGCACACTATCACAAAGCGGGTGAAAAAGAAGTATTAATGGCGATTGAAAGCAATTTAAAATCTTGGAAAAAATGGTCATTAACACCACTAGAAGAAAGAATTAAAATTTTTAATAAAATGGCAGATTTATTAGCTGGACCTTACAGAGATTTAATTAATGCTTCAACCATGCTTGGACAGAGCAAAAATGTCTATCAAGCTGAAATTGATGCTGCATGTGAGTTAATAGATTTTTTTAATTTCAACTGTGAATATTTGTATAATATACACAAACAACAACCAAAATATTCTCCCAAAGGAATGAAAAACTCAACTGAATATCGAGCTTTAGAAGGTTTTGTATTTGCTGTGGCACCTTTTAACTTTACTTCCATTGCTGCAAATTTATCTTGTGCACCTGCTTTGCTTGGTAACGTTACTTTATTTAAACCTGCCTCTTCATCAGTATACTCAGGTTATTTTCTTATGAAACTATTTAAGGAAGCTGGGTTACCAGATGGAGTTATAAATTTCATTCCTGGATCAGGAAAAGAAATTGGTGATACTGTATTAAATCATTCTGATTTAGCTGGCATACATTTCACAGGTTCTACAAAAGTATTTCAAGGAATGTGGACAAAAGTTGGCAAAAATATCAAAAACTATAAAACATATCCAAGAATAGTTGGTGAAACGGGTGGAAAAGATTTTATTTTAGCACATAAAAGTGCAAATAGAGAAGCTCTATCTACAGCTATGATCAGAGGTGCATTTGAATACCAAGGTCAAAAATGCTCAGCGGCATCTAGATGTTATTTACCCTCTGAGGTTTGGGAAGATATAAAACAAGATTATCAAAAAAATGTATTTTCTATTAAGATTGGTGACGTTGAAAACTTTCAAAATTTTATGAATGCAGTTATAGATGAAAACTCTTTTGATAACATCGTATCTTATATCGAATATGCAAAGAAATCAAAGGATGCAAATATAATTACAGGAGGTAATTATGATAAAAGCAAAGGATTCTTCATAGAACCAACTACTATTATTACATCTGACCCGAATTTCAAAACAATGGAGGAGGAAATTTTTGGACCTGTTCTTACTATTTATATATATGATTGCTCATGGGAAGAAGCATGTAAACTTGTTGATACTACTTCTCCTTACGCTCTAACAGGAGCAATATTTGCCCAAGATGAAGAAAAGATAAAATCAGGTAGGTTACACCTAATGCACTCTGCTGGTAATTTTTATATTAATGATAAGCCTACTGGAGCAGTTGTTGGTCAGCAACCATTTGGCGGTTCGAGAGCTTCTGGAACAAATGATAAAGCTGGGGCGCCTGCGAATCTACTCAGATGGACATCCCAAAGAACTATAAAACAAACATTTGATCCACCTGAAGATTATAAATATCCTTTTATGAGCGAAGAATAAATGAGTAACAAAATATTCTCAGAAGTTAATCCTGTTAAATTTATTGTAGTTCATAAACCCGGTAAAGAGCATACTTATATAACCCCAAAAAATATATCTGAGAAAATAGAAATAGATGGAAAATTAAAGAATAATCCGGACTTTCTATTATTTGATGATATAATTCAAATAAAAAAAGCTCAAAGTGAACACAATCAATTTGTTAAAATTCTTAATCATTTTACTGATGGTAACACTTATGATTTTACTGACTTACTAAATGATATTATAAAAGATAAGTCAATTAAGGAAAATCTACTAGAAGAATGCATTGAGAATGAATTGAAAACTTATGATAATTCTATTAATATTAAAGATTTTAAAAATATAGACTCACAACAACTTACTGAAACATTAATTACAGGTTATTTAAATAATGAAAAAAAATTTTCTCATCCTGTTCCAAATTTAATATTCACACGAGATATTGCTGTTTTAATTGGAAAAACATTATTAATTACATGGAACAAAAAAGACGTTAGAAACCGAGAAAACATCTTATCAAAATATGTTTTTTCTAATTATATAAAGTTTAATAATTTAAAATTATATGACTTTAATAAACACTATCCAGAATTAAGCATAGAAGGTGGAGATATATTAATTCTAGATCAAGAACGAGTTTGTATTGGTGTTAGTGAAAGAACACCACTTAAATCAATAAGTAAAATTAATAAATTAATTTTTGATGAAGGTTTTAAAACAGTTTTTGCTGTTAATTTACCAAAAAAAAGAGCCTACATGCATCTTGACACAGTTTTCACATTAACAAGCAAGAATGAAGCAATTATATATCCACCGTTCTTGAGCAGTGATAATAATCATAAAATTCATATTTATAAAGACAATGGAGATAAATCTATTTCAAATAAAAATTTAATAGAAACCTTAAAAATAGATGGACTAGACTTAAAACCTATTTATTGTGGTGGAAATTCTAATATTATACAACAAAGAGAGCAATGGACAGATGGAGCTAATTCATTTGCTTTAGAACCTGGAAAAATTATATGCTACAAATGCAATGAATATACAATAAAAGAACTTAGAAAAAATGATTATGAAATTATTTCTGACCAAAAATATTTGGAAAATTACGAATATTACAATAATTCTAAAGATAAATTAGCTATAACGCTAGATAGCACAGAACTAGTAAGAGGTAGAGGTGGTCCAAGATGCTTAACTTTACCCTTACTTAGGATATAAATGAATAAAAAAACTGTTATAATAGCCCTAGGGGGAAATGCTTTATCACCTAAAAGCGAAGCTGGCACTATTGAACAACAGTTCAGACATACTAGAAACAGTTTAAAATCTGTTATGCATTTTGTTAAAAAAAACTATAATATTTGTATTACTCATGGAAATGGTCCACAAGTAGGCGCAGAATTATCAAGAAATGAAATTTCTATGAACATTATTCCCCCTTTACCATTGAATGTTTTAGTTGCAAATACTCAAGGTGCTATTGGGTATATGATACAACAATCTTTACAAAACTCTCTTTACAGTGAAGATTCAAAAAGAGAAGTTGCAACTTTCATATCACAAATGAAAGTTGATAGAAACGATAAATCATTAAAAAATCCTTCAAAATTTATTGGTAAAATATTTTCTGAAGAAGAGGCTTTTAAATTAAGTAAAAAATATGGTTGGGATATTGCCAAACAAGAGAACAATCAATGGCGAAGAGTTGTTCCATCCCCAGATCCGCTTTATATTTTTAATGGTAAATCAATTAAGCATCTAGTAGACTTTGGTACTATAGTTATTGCTGGAGGTGGAGGTGGAATTCCTGCGTACAATAAAAAAAATGGGAATTTAAAAGGTGTTGATGGTGTCGTCGATAAAGATAAAAGTTCAGCACTTCTTGGAAGAATTATTAAAGCAAATGAATATTTTATTATTACAGATGTTGATAATATATATTTAAATTATAATAAAGATAATCAGCAGAAGATAACAAATACAACTGCAGATGAAATTAAAAAATGGTTAGAAGTAGGACATTTTGGAATTGGAAGCATGGAACCAAAAATAAAATCAGCTCTCTATTTTTTAAAATATCATGGTAATAAAGTTGTTATTACTTCTATTGATAAAATAGAAGAAGCTCTAAACAATAATGCAGGAACACATATAACAAATTAATTATGAAAATACACGAATATCAAGCAAAAAGCATTTTAAAAAAATATAATATTCCTATTCAAGATGGTTACATTTTAGATAATATTAAAGATGCAAAGGAAACAATTATAAAAGTTAAAAACGACTTTAACACAGATGACTTTGTTGTAAAAGCACAAATTCATGCAGGTGGAAGAGGAAAAGGTGGAGGTGTTAAATATTCACCGGATTTTGATTCTGCACTTGAAAATGCAAAAAATATTCTAGGAATGAATCTTGTCACTCCCCAAACTGGTGAAAAAGGAAAATTAGTTAAAACAATTTATATTACAGAAGCATTTAATATTAAAAAAGAATATTATGTTGCTATTACTCTAGATCGAGAGCGTAAAAAAGATGTTTTTATGGTCTCAACTGAAGGTGGAGTAAATATTGAAGAAGTAGCTAAAAATACTCCTGAAAAAATAACTAAAATCTGGGTAGAACCACTTGGAGACCTTAGTATTGAAGATGCAGAAAAATTAGCTGATAGTCTAAAATTTGATAATGAGTTAAAAAATCAATCTAAAGAAATCTTTATTAATTTATATAAATGCTACAAAGAAATGGACTGTACAATTCTTGAAGTTAATCCCTTAATAAAAAGTGATAATGATAAAATCATTGCACTTGATGCAAAATTAAACTTCGATTCAAATGCATTATTTAGGCATGAAGACATTCTATCTATGAGAGATTTATCAGAAGAAGATTCAATGGAAATTGAGGCAAATAAATTTAATTTAAACTATATTAAGCTTGATGGAAATGTTGGGTGTATGGTCAATGGTGCAGGGCTTGCTATGGCAACTATGGATATTATAAAATTATCTGGTGGTGAACCCGCAAATTTTTTAGATGTTGGTGGTGCTGCAAACGCAGATACCATTAAAAATGGGTTTAAAATAATATTAAAAGATAAAAATGTAAAAGCTGTTTTAATAAATATTTTTGGTGGAATTGTAAGGTGTGACAGAGTAGCAAATGGCGTAGTTGAAGCTGTTAATGAACTTGGTTTAAAAGTTCCAGTTGTTGTAAGATTAGAGGGTACTAATGCAATTAAAGCAAAAGATATTCTTTCAAAATCGAATGTTAAGATTATTCCCGCCAATGATTTAAAAGATGCAGCAACGAAAGTAGTAAAAGAGGTAATTAAATAATGTCAATTTTAATTAATAAAAATAGTAAAATAATAGTGCAAGGAATAACTGGCTCAGAAGGCTCTTTTCATACAGAGCAAATGCTTGATTATGGTACAAATATAGTTGCAGGAGTAACGCCAGGCAAAGGTGGTCAAATAGTTTTTGATACTATACCAGTTTTTGATACAGTTAAAGAGGCAAAAAATGCAACTGATGCTAATGCATCTATAATTTTTGTTCCTCCTAGATTTGCTGCAAATGCAATTATTGAATCAGCAAATGAGAAAATTAATACTATTGTATGTATCTCTGAAGGTATTCCCGTTAGAGATATGATCAAAGCTAAAGAAATAATTGATAAAAATAAAGTAAATTTAATCGGACCAAATTGTCCAGGCATTATAACTGTAGATGAATGCAAACTTGGAATAATGCCAGGTTTTATAGCCAAGAAAGGTTCTGTGGGTGTAATTTCAAAATCTGGAACCTTAACATATGAAGCGATAGATCAGCTAGTAAAAAACAATTTAGGACAAACAACTGCTTTAGGAATTGGCGGTGATCCAATTATTGGTACAGATATGAAGAAAGCTTTAAAACTTTTCGAAGATGATAAAGAGACAAAAGGAATAGTTCTGATTGGTGAAATTGGTGGAACAATGGAAATAGAAGCTGCTTTATGGGCAAAAGATAATTCTACAAAACCTATCGTTGGCTTTATTGCAGGCCAAACTGCTCCTCCTGGCAGAAGGATGGGACATGCTGGTGCTATAATCTCTGGTGGTGATGAAACAGCACTTGCTAAAATGAAAATAATGAGTGAATGTGGAATCCATGTATGTGAATCTCCATCTGATATTGGTATTAAAATGAAAGAAATTATTTAAAGGAAGAAAAATGACAAATCGAACCTTTGCAATTATTAAACCTGATGCTGTAAAAAATAACTATACAGGTAAAATCTATAATCATATACTTGAAAAAGGATTTACTATTTTATCAGCCAAACTTATTAAAATGAGTAGATATCAAGCTGAACAATTTTATCTCATACATAAAGATAGACCTTTTTATAATGAACTTACATCATTTATGTCCTCTGGTAGATGTATGGTTTTAGCCCTTGAAAAAGATAACGCTGTAGAAAATTGGAGAACTACTATTGGTGCTACAAATCCAGATAATGCAGGTGATGGAACTATTAGAAAATTATATGCAAACAGTCTTGGTGAAAATGCTGTACATGGATCTGATTCTAATGAAAACGCACTTAAAGAAATCTCATTTTTCTTTAGTGATTCAGAATTAATTTAACTTGGAGAAAAAATGAATTCCTTTAAATTTTTATTAATTTTTATACTTTTATTTTGCTGCAATACTGAGCCAATCAGAAAGGAAATTACTATTGGTAAAACTATTAAAATTGAGCCATCAAACTTTGATACTAAAATCAATAATAATTATAACTTTTTATGGTCGAAGCCAATATTTTCTGGTGATAAAGATGTTCAATCAATGCAATTTAAAATTGAAGATAATAAGATGTTATTCACACCTTTACTTGAAGGAAATTTTGATATTAGCTTGACAGTTGAAAGTTTAAATAACACTGACTTATACCAGGAATTCTTTTCATTTCAAGCAATAGATAAAGGAATTAAAAATAAAAATTCATCTGTACCAAAATCAAAACAATTAGAAATTACAAGATATACCATACAAATTGCATCTGTTCCAACTATTGATGAAGCAAAAGAATATCAAGAAAAATTAAAAAATAATGGTTTTGATGCATATACAGAGTCTTTCAATCTAAACAATATGCAATTTTGGAGAATTAGAGTTGGAAATTTCACTGATTATAACAAAGCAAAAAATATTGAAAAACTTTTAATTGATATGAATTATGATACATGGTTCACTAATATAAAGTAATAATAAAACTAATTCTTGGTATTTTAGTAATCATTTATATAAATTACCAAGTTTAATAATCAATTATTAAAGAGAAAAAATGGCCGTACCAAAAAGAAAACAGTCAAAATCTAGAAGTAGAAAAAGAAAAGCTCAATGGAAGATGAAAGATAACTTTAATTTATCTACTTGCAATCAATCAGGAACTACACACCTAAGGCATCATGCATATAAAGTTGACGGTGTTCTTTACCACAAAGGGAAAATTCTAGTTAAAAATAATTAATTTTCTCTATGAAAATTGGATTAGATATAATGAGTGGTGATAATGCTCCATTATCAAATATTAATGGTGCTATCAAATATGCTAATAATCCTCTTTCTAAAGACAATGAAATAATTCTATATGGTAATGAAAACATTATCAAAAATAATCTAAGTTTACTTAAGAAACACAAAGATAGAATTTCTTTTATTTATACAACTAAAATTGTAAACATGGATGATACTCCGTCCGTTGCTTTTAAAAATAAAAGGAATTCATCGCTAATTAAAATAATTGATGATTTAAAATTAAAAAAAATTAATGCCTCGGTATCATCTGGAAATACTGGCGCTTTACTGGCTTCTTCTTTATTAATTTTAGGTAAAATTGAAGGAATTAAAAGACCAGCTCTTGCACCATATATACCAGTTGGAAAAAAAGGCTTTATATTGTGTGATGCTGGAGCAAATAGCAATGTTAAACCTGAACATTTAGTACAATTTGCATTTATGTCTTCTGCTTACCTAGAACACTTAGGTAACATTAATAATCCTAAAATTGGCTTACTAAACATCGGCATTGAAGAAAACAAAGGAAATCAACTAACAAAAGATACTTTCAAATTACTTAAAAATATGTTTCCAAATTTCATTGGCAATATAGAATCTAGAACCTTATTTGATAATAAGGTTGATATTGTAATTTGTGATGGCTTTACAGGGAATATTGTTTTAAAGCTTATTGAAGGAACAATTAAAAATGTAGTTAATAATACAATGAAAAGTATTAATAAACATTCTTTAAGTAAAATGGTTAAACCTGTTCTTTTCCCTGTTTTCAATGATTTAAAAAAATCTTTTGATTATGAAGAACACGGAGGAACTCCTTTATTAGGAGTTAATGGTATTGTTACTAAATGTCATGGGTCATCTAATGCAAAAGCGATTGAAAATGCATTACTAAATACTCAAATTTCATATGAAAACAATTTAATTGATAATATTAAAATAGCTTTAAATAAAAATTTAAATGAAGAATAAAAAACTAGCATTCTTATTCCCAGGTCAAGGATCTCAATATAGAGGAATGGGAAACAACATATACAATAAGTATAAAATAGTAAGAGAAATTTATGATAAAGCTTCAGATATACTCGAATACGATTTAAAGAAAATATCATTTGATTTGCAAAATAGTGATATAAATAGAACTATATATACCCAACCAGCTATATTTACTTATAATATTGCTATTTTTAAAATATTACAAAAATTAAATTATTCTCCAAATTGTGTTGCTGGACATAGCCTAGGTGAATTTAGTGCTTTGGTATCAATAGACTGTATTGACTTTGAGGATGCACTAAGAATAATTAAAATTAGAGCAGAAAAAATGGAAAAATGCGGTATAGATAGGCCTGGTAAAATGGTAGCTCTAATAAATTTTTCTAATGAGAAGATTAATGAAATTTTTTCAAAAGTAAATGGGACTGTAGTAATTGCTAATAGAAATTCAAATAAACAAACTATAATTTCAGGTGATTCCATAACTATTGATAGTATTATTGATTTTTGTAAAAAAAATAGACTTAAAGGTGTAATACCATTGAATGTTTCTGGAGCATTTCATTCACCATTAATGGAAGACGCTAAAATTTCATTGGAAAAAATTATAAATAAGACCAAATTTAATGATGTCAAGATACCAATCTATCAAAATTATACGGCTAAAAGCAATACCTTGGGTAATGCAATTAAAAAGAATCTAATAAATCAATTAACTTCTCCCGTTCTATGGCTTTATACAGTAAATAACATTGTAAATGATGGCATAATAAATCACGTTGAGATTGGACCAGGTAATGTCCTTAAAAATTTAAATAAAAATATAAATAAAGATATTTATAATTTAGATTATACTAGGTTAATTTAAATGAATAATAAAAATATAATTATAACTGGAGCTTCACAAGGAATCGGAAAAAGTATTTCTGAGTATTTTTTTAATAAAGGTTCTAATATTTTTTTAATTAGTCGAAATAAAAATAAACTTGAAGAATTGGAAAAAAAGTTATTAATCAGAAAAGTGAATAATCAAATCGTACAACATTTCGTAGCAAGTGTTGATAATTACAATGATATCAATGATATTGTAAAAAAAATTACTGATAAATATAAAAATATTAATGTTTTAATAAATAATGCTGGTGTTACCAGTGATAACTTAATTATGAAAATGAAAGAAGAACAGTGGGATCAAGTTATTAATACTAATTTAAAGGGTACTTTTAATTGTTGTAAGGCTGTTTCAAAATATATGGTAAAACAAAAGTTTGGTAAAATCATCAATATTAGTTCAATTATTGGACAGATAGGTAATAAAGGCCAAGTTAATTATTCAGCTTCAAAAGCCGGAATCGTTGGATTAACAAAATCATTATCAAAAGAATTAGGGTCTCGCAATATTAATGTTAATGCAATCAACCCTGGTTTTATTGAAACTAAAATGACAGAAGAATTAAGCAATGATAAAAACTTAGAATTTTTAAGTAAAATACCTTTAAATAGATTTGGGAAGTCAGAAGAAGTTAGCAAATTGGCTTATTTTTTAGCTTCTGATAACTCAAGCTATATTACTGGTCAAACTATAAATATTGATGGTGGGATGGTTGTTTAACTAAAAAGGAGATAGTTGATGTCAGATCATGAAAATAAAATAAATAGTATAATTATTGATAAGCTAGGTGTAGATGAGAATAAAATTACAGCATCTGCTCATTTCATTGAAGATTTGGGTGCTGACTCACTCGATACTGTAGAGTTAATAATGCAATTTGAGGAAGATTTTGGAATTGAAATTCCTGATGAAGATGCAGAAAAGATTCTTACAGTTCAAGATGCATATTCCTATATTTCTAAAAATATTTAAATAATGTTTCAAAGAGTAGTTGTAACAGGTTTAGGAACAGTAAATCCTTTATCTGAAAACGTCAAAGATTTTTGGGAAAATCTAATTTTAAACAAAAATGGTATTAATAAAATATCGCATTTTGATACATCCCAGTTTAAAACTAAAATAGCAGCAGAAGTTAATTTAGATTTAAGTACTTACTTTAATAAAAAAGAACTTAATAAAATTGATAGATTTACTTCTTTTGCACTTATTGCCTCTGATCAAGCAATACAAGATGCAAATATTAATAATAGTTTAGATAAAAATAGAATCGGAGTAATTCTTGGTTCAGGTATAGGAGGAATCAATACCCTTGAAAAGCAACACCTAAGATTATTAAAAAGTCCTAAAAGAGTAAGTCCATATTTTGTACCAAGTATGATATCTGATATAGCACCAGGTCATATTTCTATAAAATATGGTTTTAAAGGGACTAATTTTTCTGTTGTATCAGCTTGCGCATCTAGCAATCATGCAATTGGTATGGCTTTTAAATCAATTAAATATAATGAATCAGATATTATTGTTACTGGTGGTTCTGAAGCTGGTATAACTCCCCTATCTATTGCTGGATTTATGAACATGAAAGCATTATCTACAGAATCTGACATAAATAATGCAAGCATACCTTTTGATTTAAATAGAAATGGATTTGTTATGGGAGAAGGATCAGGGATTTTAATATTAGAAAGTCTAGAATCAGCTTTAAAAAGAGATGCTAAAATCTATGCAGAAATAACAGGATATGGATCAACAGCTGATGCTTATCACCTAACTTCTCCTGCACCAAATGGTGAAGGAGCAAAAGAAGCAATGAGTAAAGCAATAAATGAAGGAAATATTAAACCAAATGATATTGATTATATTAATGCTCATGGGACATCAACTTATTACAATGATCTTCATGAAACTCAAGCTATAAAAAGTTTATTTAAAAAGCATGCATATAATCTTTCAATAAGTTCTACTAAATCAAATATTGGACATCTATTGGGGGCTTCTGGAGCAGTAGAGGCAATCGCAACAATAAAATCAATAAATAATTCCTTTATAGCACCGACAATTAATTATAAAGCAAAAGATCCACAATGTGATTTAGATTACACTCCTAACAAAGGTACCAAAAAAAATATTCTACATGCTATATCAAACAATTTTGGATTTGGTGGTCATAATGCTTCGATATTAATATCTAAATTTGTTAAATAGTTATTTTGACATTAAAGATTTTAATTTCAGAATGGTATTAACTGGAGTTGGATTTGTTTGATGATATATAGCACAATAAAAACTTACCCAATCAAAAAAATATATTAGATTAAATAATCTTTCAACTAGTGAACTAGATTTATCAGAATAAATATATTGATTTTCAACTTTATCTAATAATGTAGATGTAATATCAACTCTTTTTAAAGTATGCTTATTATCATTTTCATCCTTAATCCATATAATCGCATAATTGGATGTATCATTATTTGAAAAGCCCTCTATTTCATTATGATTTTGCTCGGGTAAAACAAAATGTGATGAAAGAATCTTGGAATTTTCAGCCAATTGACATCTAAATCTAAAACCTATAACTTCTGTATTGGCTGTACAGTAAATAATAGGAAATTTATTATAAATTGCATTAGCTAAATTCAAAGAGTCATTATCTTTTGATAAACTAGCATATTTCAAGCTATTTGATTTAATTGAGTCAATTGAATCAAACAATTGCTTACTATATATTTTATTAATCAAACCAATTTTTACAAAAGTTAATAATAATAATGATGCCGAATATCCAAATGCTGCCCTTGGTTGAATACCAGTAGGAAGCTGAACATAATCGAAATTATTATTTTTAGCATCATTCAAAATATATCCACCACTTGATATTATAATGGGTTTAATTTTATTACTAATTATGGAATTATAACATGAAATAGTTTCCTCTGTATTTCCTGAGTAAGAGCATATAAGAACTAAAGTTTTTTTTGTAACCCAAATTGGTAAATCATAATCTCTATTTACAGTTATAGGGACTTTCAATTCATCTTTCAATACTGTTTTAACAAAATCACCACCTATTGCTGAACCGCCCATTCCACAAATTAATATATTTTTAATATTATTTCTTTTTTCCAAACTAGAGTTTGATATTATTTCAAATGAATGCTCAATGTGTAAATAAAGATTCTTAATAACATCAATCATTTTATCTTTATCATATTTATCTATTTCTATCTGTTTCATGATTTCCTTGTCCTTATAAAATTTATTAAATCTAAAATATTATTATTTTCAATAACACAAGAATCTAATAGTCTATCAATTTCATTAAAAATTGAATTAATATAATCTTTAGTCTCTTCAATAATGTTATTTGAATCTAAAAAGTCTACTATCTTATGTTTTAAAACATCCAAATCCTTATAATTTTCTTTATAAATATAATCTAATTCACCAGGACACTTAGATTCAGCTTTAATCATTAAATATGTCTTTTTATTTAATATAATATCACTTGATAATGATTTACCCATTATTTTTGAATCTGAAGTAACCTCTAATAAATCATCCTGTATTTGAAATACTTTTCCTAATAATAAGCCTATTTTTTTAAAATTATTAGTAATCAAACTATCTTGAGAAGATATTAAAGCACCTATTTCTGCAGATAGTCCTAACATATAAGCTGTTTTTAAATTAATCATATTATAATATTGTTCTAATGAAATATTTTCTAAGTCTTGAAATTCAATATCCAGTGCTTGACCTTCACAAACAGCTATAAGAGCACTATTAAATTTTTGTATTATTAAATTTGGACTTGTATTTAACCCTTTAAATGCTAGTGATAAAATAGCATCTCCAGATAAAATTGCAATGGAGTTATCCCATTTTTTATGAATAGTTTGAATACCATGTCTTAAAATATCTGCATCCATTATATCATCATGTACTAAGGAAAAAATATGAAGTAATTCTATTGATACTGCAATATCAATTGAATCCTTTTGTCTTCCCCCACATGCATTATTTACAAGCATACATAAAAGAGGTCTTATCCTCTTTCCGCCTTTTAAAATATGATTAATGGGTTCTTTAAGTAATTTTGGACCATCAGGATAAACTATATTTAACCTATTATTAATTGCAGTTTTATATTCTTTTATTAAATTATTCAATTGAACCTATTTTAAGATTATACTCTTTTGCTTTATCTAATACTTCATTTTTAATCTTTTTTAAGTTGGTTTCATTATCTGCTTCAAATCTAAAAACAATTACTGGTTGTGTATTTGAAGATCTGATTAATGCCCAACCATTAGAATAATTGATTCTAACACCATCAATTTCACAACAATCATACTTGTTTTTAAAATAATTTATCATTTTTAATGAAACTAATATTTTTTCATCATCATCTTTACAATCTATTCTAATTTCAGGTGTTGAGTAATACTTAGGAATACTTGAAATGATATCTGATAAACAATAATTAGTGTTAGATAAAATTTCTAATAATCTTAAACCAACATAAATGCCATCATCAAAACCAAAATACTTATCTGAAAAAAATAAATGCCCACTCATTTCACCTCCAATTTTTGATTTTGAATTAATCATTTTATCTTTAATTAGTGAATGTCCTGTTTTCCACATAATAGGCTCTGCTTCAATTTCGTTTATTACATCTTCTAAAGATTTTGAACATTTTACATCATAAACAACTGAATCACCTTTTTTAACAACAAATTTTAAAAAGAATGCTAATAATATATCAGCTCTAATTATTTCACCGTTATTTGCTACAGCTACAATTCTATCAGCATCGCCATCAAATGCAATTCCTACATCATATGTCCCCGTTTTCATTACATTAATTATATCTTTTAAATTTGAATCAACCGTTGGATCAGGATGATGGTTAGGAAAATCAGGATTTACATCACAGAATAATTCTTTCAATTCAATATTAAATTTTTTATAGATTTCTGGAGCAATTATTGCACCAACAGCATTACCACAATCCATAACAACTTTTAATTTTTTATCTATTGATATATTTTCATACATAAAATTTTTATAGTCATTTAAAATATCTGCCTTTGATAATTCACCTGGATTAACATTTGATATAAAATCTTCTTTTTCGATTATTTTCAATAGATTCCTAATATTTCTTCCATAGAATGGTTTTTTATTGAATGATATTTTCAAACCATTATAATCTGAAGGATTATGGCTTCCTGTTATTTGTACTGAATTAACAATATCTGTGTTATAAAGACTAAAATAATTAACTGGAGTAGGAAGTGTTCCAATATCACAAACATTTATTCCCTGACTTAATGCACCTTCAATAAATGATTTTTTAATTCTAGCTGTTGTCTTTCTTACATCTCCACTAATAGATAAAGAATTATGGTTGTTTTTATAAAGATAATTTCCAAAAGCTTTTCCTATTAAATATACAGTATCATTTGTTAAATCAGTATCAGCTATTCCTCTTATGTCATATTCTCTGAAAATATTTTTATTCATATATCTCACCATATACAGCGTATTTTGATGCTCCTGTAACAGAGGGCATGTTATTATATAAATTATTATATCTAGAATAACCCATAACAGCCATTAATAAACCTTCCTTTATATTTTCATCAATATTATTAAATGTTATTGATTTAATCACATTTTTTTTATCAAATAAATATTCTAAATCAGAGACCAAGACCTTATTATTTGTTCCACCACCACTTAAAATTAGAATATAATTATCATTATGTGATATAAAAAATTCAATATTTTTAAAAATTGATTGAGCTGTGTATCGAACTAAAGTTCTTAGTATATTATACTTATTCTTTTTAGAAAATTTTCTTATTAATTTTTTTAAAAAACTTATATCAAAGTATTCTGTTGAAGTAGACTTTGGAAATGGATTATTAATGTATTTGTCTTTCATTAAATAATTTAAGATATTTGTATCGACTGATCCTTTTTTAGATAGATTACCATTAAAATCATAAGCTTTATTCCAAATCATATTAACATATCGATCTATCAAACACATTCCAGGACCTGTATCAAAACCAATGATATCATCTCTATTAGATTTTTCTGGTAGCAAAGTAACATTTGCAATACCACCTATGTTAAGAGCTATGATTTTCTTATTAAAATTTTTAAATAAAAGCCAATCTAAATAAGGTACTAAAGGTGCACCATTGCCTCCTAAAATTATATCTTTTTGTCTGAAATTATAGACAACAGGTTTTTTATAAAAATCAAATAAATATTTAGGGCTTCCTATTTGAATTGATTCAAATTTACTTTTATGCCTTATAGTTTGGCCATGCATACTAATTAAATCAATTTGTTTTTTACCTAAAAAATTTTTCACACTCTTTAAAAAAACAATCCCTAGTTTATCACTACAAATTTTTAATATTTTATCATTAGAAGAACCTATAGTATTTTTTATTAATAAATTTATATCTTTATCAAACTCGACTGTTTTAAAATCTATAATTTTAAATTTTAAATTATAATCCTTAGTTATATTTATATCAGCATAACAACAGTCTAATCCATCCATAGATGTTCCCGACATTAATCCTAAGACTTTCAATTTAAAATATCTCTTAATCTTCCTTTATTTAGTTTAATTAATTTGCAAGCTGCTTCGTAAGATATATTACTATGATTAATTACTAAAGCTGCCTTAACATCATTTCTTGCAGCTTTTAACAAATCACTGGATTCTTTAATGCTTAATTTTGTTATATCTGATATAATATTTATTGCTCTTGACTTTAATTTTTTATTGGTTACTTTTAAATCAACCATATAATTTTTATATACTTTATTTGATTTAACCATTGATGCAGTAGATATCATATTTAGAATCATTTTTGTAGCAGTACCAGATTTCATTCTTGTAGAACCAGAAATTATTTCTGGTCCTAAATTAAAAGAAATTATATCATTTATAAAAGAGTCCTCACTATCAAATTTATTGAAAGTTATTAAACATGTATATGCTCCAAGCATGTATGATTTAGATAAAGCACCTAAAACATATGGAGCTGTACCACTTGCTGATATACCTATAATACAATCAAATGATTTTATTTTTTTTTCTTTAATAATATTTTCACCATCGAGCAAAGAGTCTTCTGCACCCTCTACTGAAGTATGTAAAGCTTTATATCCTCCTGCTATTATACCTTGCACAAGAGATGGGTCTGTTTTAAAAGTTGGAGGACACTCAGATGAATCTAGAACACCAAGTCTTCCACTTGTACCGCAGCCTACATAAAATAATCTTCCTTTATTTTCAAATGCTTTAATTACATTATCTATAACAGTTTTTATGACTTTTAAATTTTTATTAATTATTTTAGGTATTTCTGCATCTTGTTTATTCATTAATTCAACTATTTCTAAAACAGACATATTATCTAAACCATTTGAAAGAGGATTGTTAGTTTCTGTTATTTTTGTCATATTCCTTTTAGAAATTGTTAAAATACTTTAAATTTTCTAGTGATGCTTGAATTAAACTTAACAATTATAGGATTAATTTTATCTATTATATTTTCTAGTTTAGAAATTGCACTAATAACAGCAAATAAACTTCAAATAGATGTATGGATAAAACAAAAGTATAAGCTTAGTACAATTACAAAAAATATTTTAGAGAATAAATCAAAGTTCATAATAGTTACATTAATAGGGACGACTTTATCAAACATTCTATGTACTTCTTTTTTTACTGTATTTCTTATAAAAAATAATATTATATCATCTTCTTTAACATTTATACCTATTTCAATTATAATTTTGCTTTTTGGTGAACTAATTCCAAAAACAATTATTAGAGAATATTCAAACATCATGCTAATGATCTTATCTCCACTAATGCTTATCTTTTACTATCTCTTTTTTCCTGTAGTCTTTATTTTTAATAAATTTAACATCTTTAATAAAAAAATCTATTTAAGTATAAAAAATGAAAAGAAAAATCTCAAGCGTCAAGAAGTTAAGAATGTTTATGAACAAACGATTGATGATACTTTAATAGAATCTGGTGAAAAAGAAATTATATCAAATATTTTTGAATACAGTACTAAAAATGTGTCAGAAATAATGACTCCAAGAATTGATATATCAGCGATATCTAATCAATTAAGTTTAGATGAGATTGCTCATATATTTATAGATTCTGGTCATTCAAAGCTACCTGTTTATGAAGATAATATTGATAATATAATTGGAATGATTTATTTATATGATTTATATTCAAAACCTGAAAATTTATCAGAAATTATAAAAGAAACTCTTATTGTCCCATTTTCAAAACCTGTAAATGATTTAATGGAAGAATTAAAAAAGAAAAACCTATCCATCGCTATAGTTATTGATGAACATGGTGGAACAGCTGGTCTAGTGACTATTGAAGATATATTTGAAGAATTATTTGGTGATTTTGAAGATGAATTTGATTATGATCTAGAAGAAATAAATAAAAATGACGATGGATCTATTTCTTTAAATGCAAAAATTGAATGCAGTTTATTTAATAATAAATTTGGTAATATAATACCTGATGGTGACTATGAAACTATTGGTGGCTATATAATAAATAAAATCGGGAGGATACCAAATGAGAACGAACATTTATTTTTAGATATTGGCCAGGTAATTATTAAAAAATCATCTTCTAGAAGAATAAAACAAATGCAGATTTATTTAAGTGAATAAATTAATATATTTAACTTTTTTATTATTTTCTTTCACATTTTCTAAAGAAATATGGGAAAAAGAAATTCCACCATCTAAATATCTTGAAAAACTTGCTATTAAAAGTGAGTCAATGCATAAAAACAGTTTAAAATATGTTAGTTATGGTTCAATTGCAATTGGTTTAATCGCTATAAAAAATAAAAATTATAATGCGGAAACTGAAGCTCTAGGCTATATTGGATTATCAATTGGTTTTATTGGTTTATTAATAGAAAAAATTAAAAAAAAATCACCCTATAAACCAAAGACTGCTCCAGGAAAAGAATTTGAAAATATTAAAAACAAAGATAAAAAAGAATTTTTAGCATATGATGCTTTGTCAAGACTTGCTGAAAATTCTAGGAAACCCATTAAAAAAAAGAAAGAAAATAGTAAAAAAGAAAATTTAGAAAAATATGGCCCTCTATCTCAAAATATTCAACAATTATTATCTAATTTTATGACGAATAGATTTAAGGAACAAAATCATCAATATGGAATGACACCATATGAAAAAGTTCTAGATAATTATCTTAATCAGGTACCTATTAATTAATAGCTAATGTATAGTATATTTGATATTTTTAAAATGAGTATTGGTCCATCAAGTTCTCATACGACAGGTCCTATGATCGCAGCAAAGCACTTCAGAGATTATTTAATAAAAGATTCTTTAATTTTAAATATAAATAAAATTGATATCGAGTTATTTGGCTCATTAGCATTTACAGGTAAAGCACACGGTACAGATAAAGGAATTATACTTGGCTTATCTGGATTAGATATAGAAAAAATAACTACGATGGATATTACTAAAGTCATTTCAAGTGTTAAAAAAAATAAATCTATTATAATGCATAAAAAAAAATCAATACCATTTGAAATTAAAAAAAACATATTCTTTAATACTAAAAGCATACCAAAAAAATTTAGTAATACTCTTGAAATTGTTGGATATAATAACAAAAAAATTATTTTAAAAAAAACATACTATTCAATTGGAGGTGGATTTGTAAGCATAAAAAATGAAAAGAAAAACTTTATAAAGTTAAATAAATCACCTTATGAATTTATAAACTGTGATAATTTAATGTCATTATGTAAAAAAAATAATTTTAGATTACACCAAATAGCTATTGAAAATGAAATAATTAATTATTCTAAAACAAAAGTAAGAAAAAAAATTCTATCAATATGGATGATGATGAATGAATCTATAGAAAATGGTTTAAAAAATAAGGGTATTTTAGATGGCGGACTAAAGGTTGAAAGAAAAGCTTCATCAATTTATAAAACCCTAACAAAAAGCAGAAAAATTGATCCTTTAAAAGCTATGGACTTTGTAAATGTTTATGCAATGGCTGTTAATGAAGAGAATGCTGCTGGTGGAAAGGTTATAACAGCTCCTACAAATGGCGCTGCTGGTGTTATACCTGCCGTTATTAGATATTATCTTGAATTTACTAATAATGCAAATAAAGAAGGAATCATACGATTTATGTTGACTGCAGGAACAATTGGTATTCTATATAAAAAAAATGCGTCTATATCAGGTGCAGAAGTGGGATGTCAAGGAGAAGTAGGTGTTGCTTGCTCTATGGCAGCAGCAGGACTAGTGAGTGCACTTGGTGGAAGCAATAAAGAGATAGAAGCTGCAGCTGAGATTGCTATGGAACATAATCTTGGACTTACTTGTGATCCAATTAAAGGTTTAGTTCAAATACCATGTATTGAAAGAAATGCTATAGGTGCTACTAAATCAATTAATGCTGCTAGATTATCAATGCTTAATAAGGGAAACAATAAAATCAAACTTGACCAAGTTATAAAAACAATGATGGATACCGGTAAAGATATGCAAGAAATATATAAGGAAACGTCTAAGGGTGGATTAGCTGTAAATGTTATTGAATGCTAAATTACTATTTCTTAGGAATATATAGTTCAGTTATTGAGCCATTTAAAATTTCTGAAGCATTAGCAATTGTTTCAGATAATGTAGGATGAGGATGTATTGTCATCCCAATATCTTCTGGAATAGCATTCATTTCTAAAGCTAACATGGCTTCACCAATCAAATCACCAGCATTATCTCCTACTATTCCAATTCCTAAAATCTGTGTTTGATCTAAATTGGTAAGTATTTTTGTTTTGCCATTAGTGGCATTCATAGTCATGGCTCTACCATTTGCAGTCCAGGGGAATTCAGCCTTTTTATATTTTATAGATTGCTCGTTTAATTCTTTTTCTGTTAACCCCGCCCATGCAATTTCTGGACTAGTATAAATAACGGATGGGATTGCAACAGGATCATAAACACTTCTTTGTCCAGCTATAACTTCAGCTGCAACTTTTCCTTCGTATGAAGCCTTATGAGCAAGCATTGGATCGCCTGTAACATCTCCAATGGCATAAATGTTTGGTATTAATGTTCTTCTTTGCTGATTAACAGGTATAAAACCATTTGGATCTAATTCAATGCCAGCTTTTAATAAGTTTAAATTTGATGTATTTGGAGTCCTTCCTGCACAAATTAAAACATTATCATAGACATCTTTAAACTCTTTATCTTTTTGCTTAAATGATACAACTATTGAATTATCTGCTTGGGGCATCAAACTTGTAACTTCAGTAGATAAATATATATTTTCACAATTATTTTCAAATTTACTAGATAATGGTTTTAATAAATCTTTATCTACCATTGATAATAAAGAAGGAAGAAATTCAGCTATTGTAATATTGGAACCTAAACTATCAAATACCGTTGCTAATTCAAGTCCAATATAACCACCACCTATAACTAATAATCGTTTAGGAACTTTCTTGAAATTCAACGCATCTGCAGAATATAAAATTGATGGATGTTTTTTATCTAAATTTGATATTATTGATGATTTAGAACCTGATGCAATAATACAATTATCAAAATTTAACGTAATTATTTTATCTTGGTTATCGATAATTGATAGTTCATTCGCTGATAAGAACTTTGCCTCACCATTAATGACATTAATTTTTCGTGCTTTTGCTAATGAGCTAATACCATTATTTAAATTATTAATTATTTTATTTTTCCATTTATGAATTTTTTCAATATTAATCATTGGTTTAACAAATGAAATCCCTATATCAGATGAATCTTTTGTTTCATTAATAATCTTACTTATATGCAATAATGATTTTGAAGGAATACATCCTCTATTTAGACAAACACCACCAAGTGAACTATTTTTATCAATTAAAGTTACATCGAGACCTAAATCAGCAGCACGAAATGCAGCAGTATATCCACCAGGGCCAGATCCTATAATTGCTAATCCTGTTTTAGGAGTATTATTCATTTAGTAACTTTGGATTTGATATCAAATTTGAAAAGATTTTAGTAAATGTAGCAGCTGCTGCCCCATCAATTATTCTGTGATCATATGATAGAGATATAGGAAGAATTTTACGCGCCTTAAATTTATTGTTAATAAGAATTGGTTTTATATCCATTTTAGAAATTCCTAAAATTGCTACTTCAGGAGGATTTATAATTGGTGTAAAATACTTCCCCCCAATACCACCCAAACTCGTAATTGTAAAACAACCTCCTGACATATCTTCTAAAGTTAGTGTCTTATTTTTTGCTTTACTAATTAATGCTAACAATTCATTATTAATTTTTTTAATACTTTTTTTATTAACATCTTTAATTACGGGAACTACTAAGCCTCTATTTGTATCAACTGCAACTCCTATGTTAAAATAATTTTTTTGAATAATATAATCCTTAGTCTCACTTAAAGATGAATTAAACAGAGGTAAATCTTTTAAAACAATTGAAACAGCCTTAATAAAAAATGATACAAATGAAACTTTTGATTTTTTATCTTTATTTTTAATGATTTTTCTAATTTTATCTAATTCTGTAATATCACAATCATCAAATTGGGTTACATGGGGAATTTTTGACCAAGAATCATGAAGCCTATTACCCGTTGTTTTTTTAATATTATTTAATCTTATTTTTTCACATAAACCCCACTTTGATACAGAATTATATATTTCATCAGATTGTTTTAAATCTTCAGATTGTGGATTTAAATCAATGATATTATTTTTATTATTTTTGACATCATCTAATGTAATTCTTCCATTATTTCCAGTACCAGTAATCTCATTTAAATTGCAATTAAGTTCTCTAGCAAGTTTTCGAACTGATGGACTTGCATAAATGACACTGTCCTTATCTTTTGTTAACTTTTTAAGATAAGGGGTTATACTTGACTTATTAATATTTGATGAGTTATTATCAACAACTATTTCTTTTTTTGGAATAATAATATCTAAACTAACAACATCATCTTTCATTTTTTCAGGTTCAATCTCAATTTGATTTAAATTTGTTGGTTTATTTATTTCAATTTCATCTTCAAGATTTGAATCAAGAGATAATATTAAATCACCTGGAGAAATTTGATTTCCAACTTCAATATGTATTTTCTGAACTTTCCCTTGAACATCTATAGGTATCTCCATAGAAGTCTTATCAGATTCAACAATTATAATATTATCATTATTATTTACGTTCTGATTTTCTTTTACAAGAATATCTGTAACAGTTACGTCTTTGATTCCTTCACCTATATCTGGTAGCTTAAAATTCATTCAATTGATAAAAATTTGTTACTCAATATTAACTCTTTTTATAATTAACATTTAAATAGATTTTGGATTTGGTTTATTAGGGTTAATTTTATATTTCTTAAGAGCTTTATTTAAAGATTCTTTCCTTAAAATTCCATTTTTATATAAAAGATTAATAGTTGAAAGCACAATATAATACTTATTAACTTCAAAAAAATCTCTTAAGACATTTCTTGTATCACTTCTTCCAAAACCATCGGTTCCTAATGATACAAAAGAACAATCAATATATGCTGCAATTTGTTCTGCAACTAATTTGACATAATCACTTACGGCAATTACCGGTCCATTTTTATTTATCAGACATTTTTCTAAGTATGATTTTTTCCTTGGACTATTTGGATGCAACGTATTCCATCTGTCAATATCTTCTGCTTCTTTGTGTAATTCTGAATAACTAGTTACTGACCAAATTGTACTATCGATATCCCAATCATTTTTTAAAATCTCTGAAGCCATAATAACCTCATTTAACATTGGTCCACTTCCTAATAACTGAACTTTTACACTTTTACTTTTAGTATTATCCTTTAAACAGTACATCCCTTTTATAACCCCATCTATAATATCATAGTTAGGTAAAGGTGGATGTATATAATTTTCATTTTCTACTGTTAAATAATAGAAAACATTATTTTGCCATTCATACATATCTTTTAATCCATATTGGATAATAATTGCAATTTCATAAGAATATGCAGGATCATAAGATTTCAGATTTGGGACTGTTGAAGATATTAAATGGCTATGGCCGTCTTGATGCTGCAAACCCTCTCCAGCCAAAGTTGTTTTCCCTGCTGTCCCACCAATTAAAAAACCTTTTGTTCGCATATCAGAAGCAGCCCATATTAAATCACCAACTCTCTGGAAACCAAACATTGAATAATAAATAAAAAATGGAATCATATTGACATTATAATTAGAATATGAGGTTCCAGCAGCTATAAATGAAGATAATGAACCTGCTTCACTAATACCTTCCTCTAGAATCTGACCATCTTGTGCTTCTTTATAATACAGGAATTGATCTGAATCAACGGGTTCATACAGCTGTCCTTGGTGAGAGTAAATACCAATTTTTCTGAAAAGTGGATCAATTCCAAACGTTCTTGCTTCATCAGGAATAATAGGCACGATATTGTTACCAATTTGAGAATCATCACATAATATGGTTAATAATCTTACAAAAGCCATTGTCGTTGACATTTCTCTATTATTTGAGCCATCAAGAATTTCTTGTAAAACATCAAGCTTTGGAATAGTTAAGGATTTACACCCATTAGATCTAAAAGGTAAAAAACCTCCCAATTTTTTTCTTCTTGATAGTAGGTAAGAAATTTCTTCACTGTTTTCATGTGGTTTATAAAAAGGGGCACTAACACATTCATCATCACTTAAAGGAATATCAAAATGTGTTCTAAATTTTAGAAGTTCTTCTTCATTTAGTTTTTTTTGTTGATGTGTAATATTTCTTCCTTCACCTGCTTCACCAAGTCCATAACCTTTTATTGTTTGAGCTAAAATAACAGTTGGTTTATCAATTTGACTTGTAGCATTGCTGTATGCCGTATAAATTTTAGCTGGATCATGTCCTCCAAATTTTAATTTTTCTAATTCTTCATCTGATAAATCATCTACCATCTTACTTAATTCATCATTTTGGCTCCAAAAATTTTCTCTGAAATATTTTCCACCTTCAACTATATATTTTAATAATTCTCCATCTGTCATTTTATTAAGATATTTTATTAATATATTATTTTTATCTTTTTCAAATAGATTATCCCATTGAGAGCCCCATATTAATTTAATTACATTCCAACCTGCCCCTCTAAATGCTCCTTCAAGTTCTTGTATGATTTTACCATTTCCTCTAACAGGACCATCTAACCGTTGGAGATTACAATTAATAACAAAAATAAGATTATTTAATTTCTCTCTTGATGCTAAGGTTATAGCACCTAGTGATTCAGGCTCATCCATTTCACCGTCACCTAAAAAAGCCCAAATTTTAGTATTATTTTTTTTTATTAATTTACGATCAATAAGATAATGCATAAATCTAGCTTGATAAATAGCTTGAATTGATGCTAAACCCATGGATACTGTAGCAAATTGCCAATAATCTGGCATAAGCCATGGATGTGGATAAGAGGTTAAACCATTATTTAAATCTCTCCTGAAATTATTTAAATGTTCATCAGAAAATCGACCTTCTAAATAAGATCTTGAATAAATACCAGGAGATACATGTCCTTGAAAATAAATTATATCTGTTCCATCTTTATTATCAGGACCCTTGAAAAAATGATTAAATCCAACTTCATATAAGCTTGCTGATGATGCAAATGAAGAAATATGACCACCAATTCCTTGATTTTCTCTATTCGCCCTAACAACCATTGCCATAGCATTCCATCTAATAATTGATTTTATTTTTCTTTCAATTTCCCTATCTCCTTTATAAGGAACTTGATTATCTAAAGAAATAGTATTTTTATAATCTGTAATTAAATTATTTTGAATATCCAATCCTACATTTTTAGATTCATCAATAACTTTATTAATTACATGTTTTGCAATGTCCTTGCCTCTAGATTGGACAAGACTCTTAAAAGAGTCAACCCAATCTTTAATTTCTTCACTATCAATATCTATTTTATTATTATTATTTTTATCCATAACTTTGGTAAGTATTTATTATATAATATTATAAAAACTCTATGTACAAATTTACACATACTAAACATAAAAAATAATGAAAGTTGCATTTTTAACTGCAGGAGGAATTGCTCCTTGTTTATCTTCTTCTATTATTGCTCTAATTAGACATTACAATAATAAAAATCAAAGTTTTGAATTTATAGGATATCTAAATGGTTACAAAGGATTGTTAAAAGGAAACAGTATACAAATCCCCACAAATTTATATAAACATGAAAATGATATTAACTTATTAGGTGGTTCTTTTATAGGTAATAGCAGAGTAAAACTATCAAATATTCAAGATTGCATAAAGAATGATTATGTTAAAACTAATGAAATTCCATTAGAAGTAGCTGCAAAGCAATTAGTTAAAGATAAAATAGATATACTTCATACGATAGGTGGAGATGATACAAATACAACAGCTGCAGATTTAGTAGATTATTTAGATAAAAATGATTACAAATTAACTGTAGTTGGACTTCCTAAAACTATTGATAATGATATTGTTCCCTTAAAGCAAACACTTGGAGCTTTTACAGCTGCAGAATATTCAAGTATTTTTTTTAAAAATATTGTCAATGAAAATACAACAAGTTCAAGACAATTAATTATTCATGAAGTTATGGGGAGAAACTGTGGTTGGCTAACTGCATACAGTGCTTATCTATATATGGATAATTTAGATAAAAATAAATTTGTTTCAGATATTGGTCTATGTGCAGAGAAATGGTCGATTCACGGTATTTACATTCCAGAAAAAAAGTTTGACCTAGAGACAGAATCCAAGAGATTAAATAAAGTTATGAATAAATATGATTGTGTTAATATTTTTTTAAGTGAAGGTGCAGGTATTGAAAATATTATTAAGGAAAAACAAAGCAATGGAGAAAAAATCAAAAAAGATGCATTTGGTCATGTAAGATTAGATGAAATTAATCCTGGTATATGGTTTTCTAAATATTTTAAAAATAAATTAAATTGCGATAAAGTTCTTGTTCAAAAAAGTGGTTACTTTTCACGATCTGCTGCACCAAATCAGGTAGATTTAGAATTAATTGACAAACATTGCCATCTTGCAGTTGAATATTCATTAAAATCTATTTCAGGAGTTATCGGTATTGATGAAGTAAATAATAAACTAAGCTGTATAGATTTTACGAGGATAAGAGGCGGTAAACCATTTGATATTAATTCAGATTGGTTTAAGAAATTATCAAATAAAATTCAAAAAAATTAGTTTTCTGATTATATGTTTTTTCATGTCCCACAAAATGTTTTGTAAGACTCATCAAATCCTTTTGGGACTGTTTGAAGTTCATCAATCTTTATATCATAATCGTATGTTTTAGACATTAAATTTAGCATTTTATCAAATTTATCCTTGTTTCCATTTGAGGCTTCTTTTAATGCTAATTCAATGAGATGATTTCTCGGTATATAAATTGGATTATTCATTTGCATTGTTTTATAGCTATTTTTTTCGTTTTTAATTCTTTCTTTCCAATTTTTTTCCCAATTTTTAAATTCATTTGACACATATAGAGAATTTTTATATGGCTTATTTAAAGCTAACGATGCGAATGTATTTGTATAGTCTGATTTATAAGACTCCATTAATTTAAGTAGATTAATAATTAATACTTTATCTCCCTCAATAGGATTTGTAATTCCTATTTTTTTATACATCATTTTATACCATTGATTTGAATACTCAATTGTGAATTGATTTAAAATTTTTTGAACTAATTTTATGGCTTTATCTTTATCACTATCTATAAAAGATAATATTGTGCCTGCAAATACAGTTAAATTCCAATAAGTTATTTTATATTGATTGCCAAAAGCATATCGACCATTTCTATCAATAGAACTAAATACAGTATCTGGATTATATGTGTTTATAAATGCACAAGGACCATAATCAATTGTTTCTCCAGTAATACTCATATTATCTGTATTCATTACACCGTGAATAAAACCAACTCTCATCCAGTCTACAACTAAATCTATATGTTTTTTCATTATTACTTTTAATAACTCAAGATAAGGTGATTCATTGTTAAATATTTCTGGATAATGTCTATTAATTACATAGTCAACAAAATTTTGAAAGTCTTCTTTTGAACAAAAATGTTTACCATATTCAAAAGTTCCAAATCTAATATGACTTGATGAAACTCTAGTTAAAATACCACCGTTACTAATTGATTCTCTATAAACTTTTTCTCCACTGTCAATAATAGCAAGACTTCTACTAGTTGGTATTTTTAAGTAGTTCATTGATTCACTTATAATATATTCTCTTAACATTGAACTTAATGTTGCTCTACCATCACCTCCTCTAGAAAATGATGTTTTTCCGGAACCTTTTAATTGGATATCATAAAGTTTATTATTTAAATCTTTGTGTTCACCAAGTAATATAGCTCTTCCATCACCAAGCATTGTAAAATGACCAAATTGATGACCAGCATAAGCCTGAGCGATAGGATTTGAATTATAAGGCAATAAATTACCTGATAAATAATTCGCAGTTAATAAAGAATCTCTATTTAAGAAATCAAGTTTTAGTTTTTTTGCTAAAATTTTATTAAAATAAATTAATTTTGGATTTTTAACTTGTGTTGGTTCTATTCTTTCATAGAAACAGCTTGGTAACGTTGAATAACTATTTAGAAGACTAAATTTTTGATTGTCTACTTTCATTTAATCTGAAATGATTTCACCATTATCATTCCAACGAATCATATCAATTAAAATTTTATCATTTTTATAAACTATCTTTGATTTAATATTTCCAGATTCATAATACCAGATCTCTTCACCATTTTTTAAGTTAAAACTATAATTAATTACATGCTGTATATTACCTGAAGGATAATAATCAATCCATTCACCATGAAGTTGATTATTAAAATAATTAGACTTATTAATTAGAGTTCCAATATCATCATAAGTCATAGCAATACCATCTAATTTATTATCTTTGTAAATAACATCATATTTGATTTTTCCATTATCGTGATATGTTATTTCATGGTTTTTAGAGGAACATGAAAAAAAGAAGAGGATTGAATATAAAAGTAAAATTTTGGACATTCTTTAAAAGTGTGGCGACGCAGGGACTCGAACCCCGGACACCCGGATTATGATTCCGGTGCTCTAACCAACTGAGCTACATCGCCATATATAATTAAACTTTCTTTTCTATTAAATCGTAAATAAGTCTTACAGCAACACCTGTTGCACCAACCTTTGGTTGATAGCTAGGCTCTTTTGGTCCCCATGCTGTACCTGCGATATCTAAATGGCACCATGGTGTATCACCGACAAACTCTTTTAAAAAAGCACCTGCTGTAATTGTACCAGCTCCAGCTTTACCAATATTTTGTATATCAGCATATTTACCTTTAATATCCTTAGAATATTCGGGCCATAAAGGAAGTTCCCATACCTTTTCATTTGTAGCCATACCAGATTCCTTGATTTGGTTAATTAGATCCTCATTATTACCCATTAATCCAGATGCTCTATTACCCAAAGCAACTAAAACTGCTCCAGTAAGTGTAGCAAAATCAATCATTGCACTTGGTTGATATTTATCATCAATATATGATAGTACATCAGCTAAGACCAAACGTCCTTCTGCATCAGTATTTAATATTTCAATTGTTTTACCATTATAAGCTTTAACAATATCTCCAGGTCTAGAAGCATCAGAACTAGGCATATTTTCACTTGCACCAACAGCAAATATAATATTTAATTTAGGCTGAAGGGCTGCAACAGCTTTCATTAGACCAAAAACAGTTGCGCCTCCGCACATATCAAACTTCATTTCATCCATTCTTGCTGGTGGTTTTAATGATATACCGCCTGTATCAAAAGTTAAACCCTTGCCAATTAAACCAAATGGCTTATCACTTTTGTTACCACCTGAATATTCAACAATAATAAATTTAGCTGGTTCCTTAGCTCCTCTAGCAACACTGTAAAACGACCCTAGCCCTAATTTTTGAAACTCTTTAACATCAATAACTTTGATTTTAAAATTTTTAGTTTTTGAAATTTCTTTGGCTTCTTTTGCTAAATATGAAGGAGTTAATATATTTGCGGGATGATTTCCTAAATCTCTAGCATAATTTACTGATTCACCAATGACTTGTCCTTTATTTAAACTTTTTAAATTAGTATCACCAATAAATATTACTTTATTTAGGTAAAATTTACTTTTTTTAGATTTATAATCTAAAAATTTATATTGTCCTAATAATAGACCCTCTGAGAAAGCTTGAGCATATTCTGATTTGTCTAATCCAAATGAATTTGAATCAACTACAACGGAAGAAATCTTATTTAGTTCTATATTTCTAGCAATATTTGCTGCTAAAGATCTTAATTTATCAGAATCAAACTTATTTTTTTCACCTAATCCATAAAACGAGAATTTATTTATTTTACCGTTCGAAAATAAATCAATTTTTTTACAAAATTCACCTTTAAATGAATCTGTTTCAAGAGCATTTTTAAGTGTATTTCCTGATAAATCATCAAATGATTTATTTATTTTTTCATTTTTATAAATAGCAGAAATAAATAAACTAGTATTTACTTGTTCTATTGATACTTTTTTAACTTCAATTAATATTTTTTGACTCATTTTAAATAAACTCCAGAATTATATTGCATAAATTTAATAATTTTAAGTGTTGAATCTATTTATTATTATTATTATTAAACAAGCATAAAAAGGAGTTTTATATCAATATGTACAATAAAGGAATGTTACCAGAAGATACTTTTAAAAATAAAGTTGTTTTAATAACTGGTGGAGGAACTGGACTTGGTCGCTCTATTGGGGAATATTTAATCAAGCTTGGTGCTAAAATCATCATTACCAGCAGAAGACAAGAAGTAATTAATAAAACTGCTGAAGAATTTAATGAAATATCTAAAAATAGTACTATTGCTATAGCTGGAGACGTAAGGAATCATGATGATGTTAATAATGTTATAGAAACAGGTTTTAAACATTTCAAATCAATTGACTGCCTAATAAATAATGCAGCAGGAAATTTCATTAGTCCAACTGAAAGACTTTCTCCAGGTGCTTTTGATGCAATCATTGATATTGTATTAAAAGGTTCAACTTACTATACTTTACTTTTAGGAAAAAAGTGGATTAAACATAAAATTCCAGGTACAATTTTAAATATAACCACTACTTACGCTTTTACAGGTTCTGGATATGTAATTCCATCAGCATGTGCAAAAGGAGGAATTTCATCAATGACAAGATCTATAGCTGCAGAATGGGCGAAATATAATATCAGATGCAATGCTATTGCACCTGGGCCATTTCCTACCAAGGGAGCTTGGGATAGATTGGTTCCACCAGGATTTTCTAAATTTATTAATATGACTAAGAGAATTCCTCTTAAAAGAATGGGAGAACATCAAGAACTATCAAATTTAGCAGGTTATTTACTTTCTGATTATTCTTCATATATGACAGGTGAAATTGTTACTCTTGATGGAGGAGAATGGACATACAATGCTGGACAATTTTCATTTCTAGACAAAATTCCTAAAGCAATGTGGTCTATTATTGAAAAAACAATAAGAAAGAAAAGTAAAAAATGATGACAGTCTATAGAAATTTCAGGTTTCATTCTGCTAGATATCTTCCAAAATTATCTGATGACCACATATGCAAACAAATGCATGGTCATACATTTAACTTAACCGTTTATATAAAAGATAAAATAAATAATAGTACTGGATTTGTTATCGACTTTTATGATATTGATAAAATTGTTAAAAAATCTATTATAGACTTAGTTGATCATAAAGTATTGAATGATTTAGAAAACTTATCTAATCCTACAAGTGAACATCTTAGTAAATGGATATGGAGTAAACTAATACTAGAATTACCAAAATTAGTTAAAATAAAATTATCCGAAGATCATGGAACAGGTATAGTATATCAAGGTGAATAAAGTAGCAGCACTTTGTTTAAGTGGAGGCATGGACTCTACTTCTTTACTTCTAAGATTGATTAATGAAAATTATAGAGTTTTTACCATATCATTTGATTACGGTCAAAAGCATAAAATTGAAATTCAAAAGGCCAAAAATAATGTTCAATATTTAAAGTCAAAGAATATTGATGTTAAACATAAAGTTATTAATATTTCAGATTGTGTTGAATTACTCTCATCATCAATAACAACAAACTCTTTGAAAATTCCTGAAGGACACTATGAACAAGAAAATATGAAGTCAACCTTTGTTCCAAATAGGAATGCAATCTTTTCATCTATACTTTATGGTTATGCAATCACCATATCAAAAGAAATGAGTAATAAAGTTTGTATTTCTTTAGGCGTTCATTCAGGTGATCATGCTATTTACCCTGACTGCAGAGAAGAATTTTATAATAAACTCTTTGATTCGTTTAATGAAGGTAATTGGGATAGTGATATGATTGAATTAAACCTTCCTTATATAAAATTTGACAAGTCAAAGATATTATTAGATGCTCAAAAATCTTGTGAAAAATTAAATCTAAATTTTAATACAATCTTTAAAAATACTATTACAAGTTATAATCCAAACAAAAATGGAATCTCATCAGGAAAGTCAGGCTCTGATATTGAGAGGATTCTTGCGTTTAACAAAATTGGACTAAAAGATCCGATTGAGTACATTAATCCATGGGATTCTATTCTAAAAAATGCTCTAGAAATTGAAAAAAATTTTAAAAAAAATTAAAGACTTTCAATAAAGTTTTTTATTTCACTGTAATTAGGCTCAACTCCTGGGTTTGGTTCTGCTTTCCACGCATATTTAATTACACCATCTTTAATAATATAAACGGCTCTATTACAACACGTATAACCTTCCAAACCACCAAGTCCATTAAATAAAACATCATAATCTTCTGTTACTTTTCTATTGTAGTCTGATAGTAAATTAAATTCTAATTTATACTTTTCCGAGAAAGCATTATTACAAAAAGGAGAGTCAACACTAATTCCTAGAACTTTAGCGTTAAGTGAATTAAAAGAATTTAGATTATCTTGAAGTGTACACATCTCAGTATCGCAAACACCGGTAAAAGCACCAGGATAAAATGCTAGAACAACAATCTGATCTGAAAAATCGGATAATGTAACATTGTCTTTTTTAGTATTACTTAGGGTGAAGTCTGGAGCTTTATCATTAACACTTAACATATTCAATTCCTTTATTTTTTTTATTTAATTTCCATTTAACTTAGTAACGATATTTTTTATAATAAAAGTTTTTTTAATAATTAATTTCTTTAACTTTGATATTGTAATTCCTCTTTATTATTTCCTTATAAAACACGCTTCCTTTCAAAGCTTTTTCTATTGGATACGCACCTGGTTTAATTGTTCCATCCATTATTTTTTGCATTACAATTGAAGCATGCCAACCCGTCCATTTTTCCATAGCCATAAATTGTGTTTCATCATCATACTTTTCATAAACCTCATATCTAATACCACATTTAACATTATTTTTGATTCCAACACCATCAACTCTCATCAAGCATAAATCATTCCTATCATTATAACCTAATTTTGGTTCTAAAAGGGAGTGATAAAATTCTCGAGGTGAAAATTTTGAATTTTTAAAATCAACTTCTTTTTCACTAAATAATCCAAGCTCTCTGAATGATTTCATTTGATCCCAATGACCTTTATACCTTAAAGTTTTATTTTCTAATCTATTTAATTTTCCCTCATATGTCCATGGCATAGTTGAAAGACCTCCCGATGTTACTGCTGCTTCTAATATACCGATTCCGTCAAATTCTAATTCTTCAATATCTTCAAAACATGCAACTTCTTTTAATTTTCCATCTCTAATAAAAAAAGCATTCCCATCATATTCATTTGTTAATCCTTGGATATTAAAAAACAATGAATAATTCCATGGTGGTTTAGGATTTTGTGGTAGTCCTCCATCCCATATTAATATATCTTCAGGTTTATCAAAATATTCCATTGTTAGTAATGCCATAGTAATATTCATTCCAGGTCCCATTCCACAATCTGGAACAATAGAAATATTTTTATCTTTTGCAATTTCACTAAATGATAATTGCTTTATCACATTATTTGTATGCCCACCTAAATCTACCATTGATATCGATGATTCAATTGCAATTTTGGTTAACATAGGATTAAATGGATATGGCACTGCGCTTAACATTATATCATAGTCTTTTAAAATATTTACTAATTCATCCTTATTATTTAAATTGATTTTTTTTAAAATAATTTCAGTTTTACTTGATTTTACTGGTTTAATTTTAGCTAAACATTCTTTCAAAGAACTTTCAACTGAATCTAATAAAATTATTTTTTTTGGTTTAGCATATAATAAAAGATCATATGCAGCAGCAGTACCCTGTTTACCTGTTCCTAAAATACATATATTATTCATAATATTAATTTCTCTAATTACTTTATTTTTTATAAAAAAGATATACTAAATTATACAACTTAAATTAAAGGTATTTCACATGAAAAAAACATCAATAATTTTATTCTTATTATTTTCTCTTTCATTTACGCAAAATCAAAATACTTATATATGGAGTGGCTCATCAATTAGTACCTCAGATAATTTAGATGCTTTAAACTTAAATCCAGCTGGACTGGGTTTTAATAGGGGGAATCAAGAGGCAATGATTTTCAAAGGCCTTGAACAGGATAATTACTATATTGGGTTTACAGGTAGATACCAATCAGGTTTTGCATATGAACTTTATTATGATAACTCATCTTACAACTACTCTATTGGATACGGTTTTGAAACTACAAATAACCTTTACACTGGTTTTAAACTAAATAAGAAAAGAGACTATTCATTTGGTTTATTATATAGACCTTTTGATTTTCTTTCAATAGGATCAACAGTATTTGATAATCATCGCAATGTAGACTATAAATTTAATCGATATAGTTTTGCAATAAAACCTTATGAAATAAAAAAAATATTTAATCAATCTAGCTCATATTTAAAAAAATCTAATTTAACAATGGGATATGATAAAACAATCAATGCTATTGATAATACCTTTCAAGAAGAATACTTTATTAATTTTTCTATTACTCCTGGAATTGATTTATCTTATTTTACCTTCGATGATAATTATGGAATTAATTTATCTTTTAATTTAGGTAAACAAGGCGCTCAAATTAATACATATGCTTCAAATTCTTTTTATGGATTAAATAGCTCGTCAACCTCATTAGTATTATATAATTATTCTCAAACATCTAATTCTAATATAAATTTTCAAGATAATAAAAAACTAAACTATGTTTATACAGATTTAGATGGTTACTTTATTGAAGAGGAACCTACGGTATCCCCTTTTGATTTTGTATTTGAAATTAATATTCCATTTATTGATAATCAAAATACTATTGGTACTCAGCTAAGAAGATGGATAGATAATATACATAAAATTACAAACGATAACTCAATTGATGGCTTAATTATTAATTTAGGTAATGTAAAAGCGGGATTTGGGAAAAGGAAAGAAATGTTTAATGCATTGCTTAAGTTAAAACAATCTGGTAAAAAAATCATTGTATACTCACAAAATGAAATATCAGGATCAGATTATTACTTAATCTCCATGGCAGATGAAATATACACTCATAATATGGGTAGTCTATTTCTTAATGGATTTAATTTAGAAGTCAACTATATAAAACAACTTCTAGATACTTTATCCATCGTTACAGAAGTTGTAAAAACAAGTGATTTTAAGACTGCTGGTGAAAATTTAACTAGAAAAAGTATGTCAAATCAATTTAGAGAAAATTATGGAAAACTATTTGATGATTTTTATGAAACTTTTATCACCGACATCTCTAATGCCAAAGACTGGTCATATGAAAATACTTCAATGATAATTAATGCTGGACCTTATATTAATATTAAAGAAGCAATAGATAATAAACTAATAACAGGAACTATGTACCCTGATGAATTTGACAAGTATATAAATAATTTAAATAATAAAGAAATTAATATTACAAAATGGAGAGAATATACCACCTATGAAAAATATTCATATGATTGGAAAAAAGATAAAAAGCCAACCATAGCTATTATCTATGCTGTTGGTGGAATGGTTAGCGGTAAAAGTAATCCTGGCCCAACTGGATCTACGATGATGGGTGATATTACCATTAGAAAAGCAATAAAAAAAGCAAGAGAAAATAAAGATATTGATGCTATTGTTTTAAGGATAGATAGTGGTGGTGGCTCTGCTCTAGCATCAGATATGATATGGAGAGAAATTTATAAGACTACAACAGAAGATAAAAAAAATAAAAAACCTATTATTGTTTCGATGTCTGATGCTGCTGCTTCAGGCGGCTATTATATAGCATGTGAAGCAAATAAAATTGTAGCAAGTGAAACTACAGTAACTGGATCTATAGGTGTTGTTTGGGTAAAAATAAACTTCTCACAATTATTAAATCGAATTGGTATTTATACAGATAATATTAAGCGTGGTGAGAATGCTGATTTTGGAACAAATTCTCGTCTTTTAAGTGAAAATGAAAAAAATATTATTAATGAAAGCATATTAGAGGTTTACAATAACTTTAAACAAAAAGTAATAGATGGACGGGATAGTCTTAATAATATTGATGAATTAGACAAAATCGCTCTTGGAAGAGTATGGTCTGGGAAAGAAGCAAAGAAAAATGGGTTAATTGATGAAATTGGAGGACTTCATGATGCTATTGATATTAGTAAAGAAAGTCTAGGAATAACTCGAGATAGTGATGTTGATATTATTGAATATCCTGAAGTAAAAGAGTTTAGTCTTTTTGACTTTGTTATCAATGAAGATGAAAAATCTGAAATTACTGATATAGATTTTGACACCTTATTTCCTGTAGAAATATCAGATAAATTAAAAGCTTTAAATATTATTCCTGTTATAATGAATGATGATATTCAACTACTGGTTCCTTACAATATTGAAATTAAATAAATAAGACTATTGATTTTTATTTTAAAAATGATATATATTTTAGTATGAACAAACTATTTATTCTCTTCATAATTACTGTTAATATCTTTGCACAAGATAGAACAACTATTTATAATACTGGCTCTCCACCTATAATTAATGAAGGCCATGGAATTTCAATTAATCAATCTATGGCAACTAGATTTACAGTTTCTAATGATTTTGTTCTAGAAGCGATTGTTTTTTATATGTCAATGCAATCTGAAGAAAGTAATTTATTAGTATCTATTAGAGAAGATAGTAACGGGATTCCTGGTGATTTAGTTTCAGAACTATCAGAATGGAATCATACTCTAGATCCCTTTAATCTTACTGGATACAATTTAATTGTTACTACAGATTTATGTATTTATCTGAATCCAGATACACCTTATTGGTTAAGAATAGATGCTGCTGATGCTAACTCTCAAGCTATTTGGTCTTATTCATCTGGATCTTTATATACTTACTCACAAAATACTAATCAGACTGGATGGATAAACAATATTGGACCAACAGGTGCAAGTGGAATATTTGCAGAGCAAGTATTTGATAATCCTTTCAAAAAGGGCGATGTTAATTTTGACTTTTTAGTAAATGTTACAGATATCATTGCTATTATTTCTCATATAATTGAAAATGATTTATTAGATAATGAACAACTAGAGTACGCTGATTTAAATTCAGATGGTTTTATTAATGTTACTGATATCGTTCAGTTAATTAGTAATATTTTACAGATTCAAAATCAAAACCCTGATTTTACATTAAATGATATAAACCCTGCTTCAAATTTTTACAATTTAGATGTTGGACCATCTTTTTTTAATGGACAAGTATCATGTTACTATTTTGGAAAACAAGGCTGAACGACTTGTAAGGCCCGGTTCGGTGTCATCAATGATTTATATCAAGAATTAATTAGTGAAGGAATTACAGATGTCCAAATGGTAGGAGTCAATGGATATCAGTATATTAATGATTCTGTTTCATGTATGATTTGTGAAGATGAATGTACTTCTTCCACCTGCGACCAAGGACCTAGGGTTTTACCATGGACACAGGATTATGATGATGGGTTAAATTGTCTCGAAGATAATAGTAATTTATGTTTTTCAGATGATGAGAATGGTGATGTTTGGGATTTATGGGATGTATCACTTAGAGATTTCGTGATATTAGATCAATATGGAATCGAATTTGCAAGAATAAATTTAACCTATAACAATCCTGACCCTACAGAACTAGGAGAATGCTCAGGTAATTATCAGAAAATAAAAGATTTAATATTAGCAGCCAGAAATAGATAAACATTGTCTTTTATCTTACTTAAATCATAAATTAGCTTACCAATTTCATCATAAAATTAAATACAAGGAGTTATGAATTATGTTAGTTACAAAACCTGCACCTGATTTTAAAGCAGACGCTGTTATGGGAGATAATAGCATTAAAGAAGTAAGTCTTTCAGATTATAAAGGTAAAAAAGTAGTGCTTTTCTTTTACCCTCTTGATTTTACTTTTGTTTGTCCTACAGAAATAATTGCTTTTGACAAACGTTTAAAAGAATTTGAGGATAAAAATGTTCAAGTTCTTGGATGTTCTGTTGATTCAAAATGGTCTCACTTAGCATGGAAAAATACAGAAGTTAATAAAGGTGGAATTGGTAATGTTCAATACCCTCTAATTGCTGATATAACAAAATCTATTGCAAGAGACTATGATGTACTAATGGATGCTACCGATGCAACTGTTATTACAGATGAGGATGAAAAAGAAACAACTGTTGGTGGTGGAATTACTCTTCGAGGTTCATTTTTAATTGATGAAGATGGCATTGTTCGTCATGAGCTTAGAAATGATGAGCCACTAGGTAGAAATATTGATGATATGCTAAGAATGGTAGATGTATTAGCTCATCATCAAAAGCACGGTGAAGTATGCCCTGCTGGCTGGAAAGAAGGCAAAGATGCAATGCAGGATAATCCTGAAAGTGTTGCAAAGTATTTATCTGATAATGCCAAGGATCTTTAAACAATAAAGGGGAAGAAAAATGGATTTTCTAAACATGTTAAATCCTGTAGCAAAATGGTTGCACATAATAGCGGGTATTATGTGGATAGGTCTATTATACTTTTTTAATTTTATTAATGGACACGTAGCTGCTACAATGGATGGAGATACAAAAAAGAAAGTTGTTCCTGAATTAATGCCTAGAGCATTATATTGGTTTAGATGGGGAGCTGCTTGGACCTGGTTAACAGGAATAGTACTTCTGTATATTATCTTTTGGAATGGTAGTTTAGGAATGGGTGAATCTGTTGGAACAGTTATGGTAGATGCGGGTGCTGAGGTTACTATGTGGACACACATAATGCTTTTAGTTACATTTGTTGCAGTATTTGTATATGACTTTTTATATAAGTCTGCACTAGCTAAAAATGTAAGGTTAGTAACTATTATTAGTTTTTTATTAATAGCTGGTGTTGAATATGCAATGATATGCTTCGGTAATTATAGCTATAGAGCATTTAACATTCATATAGGTGCAATGTTTGGAACAATGATGGCATTTAATGTTTGGTTTAGAATATGGCCTGCTCAACAGAAAATCATTACAGCGATTAAAAATGGTGATGCTCCTGATGGTAATTTAGTTGCATTGGCTGGATTAAGATCAAAACATAATACTTACATGTCAATACCTCTGCTCTGGACTATGATTAATCAACATACGGTGGTATTTAGCGGTAAGTTATTTGATATTACTGGATTAGTATTATTAGTTGTTATTGCTCTTGGATGGCATATGGCTTTTCAACTTTATAAAAAGTCAGGTAAAATCTCTGGTTTTTAATTAATTATAATCAGTATAGATAAAAACATATTTGAAAGGATAAAATGAAATTAATTAACCCTAAAAAAGCAACGTTATTAAACGCTTTAGTACTAATTGTAGTTGGAATTACTGGTTATGTTATAAAATCATCTCCAACAGCTCTTATTCCTGTCGGGTTTGGTATTTTACTTCTATTATGTTATTTTGTTTATGATAAAAACAATAAAGTTGTTGCTCATATAGCAATAACTTTAGTTTTATTTATATTGATAGCTCTATTTATGCCTTTAAATGCAAGAATTGCAGCTAATGATAATAGTGGGATATTTAGAGTCTCATTGATGCAATTAGTATCATTGTATACAATGGTATGTTTTATTTCTAGCTTTATTAAAGCAAGAAAAGAAAAATAGTAGTTTAGAACTATTATATAAAATTTTACGGAGAGGTGGACAACGGCTGTCGAGTGGTCTTGAAAACCATCGCCCTTCTGGGGTTGCAGGTTCGAATCCTGTCCTCTCCGCAAAAATTTTTTTAGGAGAGTTGGCAGAGTGGTAATGCAGCGGATTGCTAATCCGTCATGGTGTAAAAATCATGCATGAGTTCAAATCTCATACTCTCCGCTCGGAGAAAGAAGAAACCCCCTCAGTAAAAGGGGGTTTTTTATTATATCTAAACAAGAGTTCTACTTATTATTCTGTAACAATATTTATCACTAAACATTCAAATTAATACACAATTCATTCTGCACTAATCTTTTTTAGGGAATAAATTATAAATCAAAAAAATACTAAAAGGAATTATTGCATATAGATTTATAAACATTATTTCAACTAACCACCAAAATAACGTAAACCATTCAACTAACCAATCAAGATTCTGATTAATAATTAAACTGAATAATTGAGTAATTAAATATAAGAAATAATTAAGCAAACCAATTAAAAGTACTAAAATTAACTTTTGTATTATTGATGCAGAACGACTAAAATCTTTAATCTTTTTAATCATAAGTAAAATTTAAGAAACATTTAAACATTAATAAATAAATATTACGGTTATGATTAGTACACCAAAATTAGTACCCCAACTCATTAAGCTTTAAATTTTTATGTAAGTGTATTAAATTCATATGTGGAAATAATAAAGTTAGTTACCATATAAAGTGTAACTGGAGTTATTTGGATTATGGTAAAACAATTAAAAGATAAAAAGTAATGATGAATATAAAAATGTTTTTAATATTATTTTTAACAACTCTTTTCCCTCAATATCAAATAGGACACTACAATAGCACCTTTCAAGATCCAGATAGATCTAATAGAAACATTGAAACTGAAATCTATTATCCCGCAATAACTAATGGAGATAACACAACATCAGCAGAAGGTCAATTTCCAGTAATTATCTTTGGTCATGGATTTGTTCAAGACTGGGATGTATATCAAAATTTATGGGAAGAATTTGTTCCAAATGGCTACATAATGGTTTTCCCCAGAACGGAAGTAAGTTTTTTTTCAACAGACCATCAACAATTTGGTTGGGACCTTCAATTTTTAGTATCTAAAATGCAAGAGGAAGGTTATAATAATACTTCACCTATTTATAATGCAGTTGATAATAGCACAGCTTTAATGGGTCACTCTATGGGAGGCGGAGCTTCTTTTTTAGCTGCTGATTCTCTATGTACAAATGGAAACAGTCAACTTAAAACACTTATTGGATTAGCTCCTGCTGAATCTACATCTAACGGAGTTTCATCCATTGCTTCAGCAGCAAATATAACAGTTCCTTCTTTAATTTTATCTGGTAGTCAAGATGGTGTAACACCTCCTTCTGTTCATCATATACCTCTATACGATAGCCTTGCATCTAATTTTAAAACATTCATTTCTATTCTAGGTGGAGCACATTGTTATTTTTCAAATCCAAGTTTCACCTGTGATTTTGGAGAAAGTGCTTCTTCAAGTGGTATTTCAATTAGCAGACAAGAGCAACAGGCTATTACTTACGATTTCCTAAATCTATGGCTTGATTACACGCTTAAAGATGATTGTACTGATTTTTTTGAGTTTCAAGATTCTCTTAATACATTAAACAGTATAGATTATAACCAAACGAATACTGAAGTTGAAAGCTGTGAAGAGCTTATAAATGGTGACATTAATTTAGATGGTAATATTAATGTTTCTGATATAGTTTTAATAGTAAACACCATTCTATCAAACCAAGCTTACAATGCTTCATATGATTTAAATAATGATGAAGATATTAACGTTACAGATATTATTATTTTAGTAAATATAATTCTTAATTGATATAATCAAACTTAGACAAAAGCTTGCCTCTTAGTAGTTTATTCCATTTTTTATTTGCTTATATTAACAATATTATTTAAATTATATCGTGCAAATCGTGCATAAATAATACACAAAGGATTTTAATGATATTTTTACTTTTACTCTTAATAAACAGTCTTATTGGACAGTACAACTACAGTCTAGAAGATTTAAATTCTACCTCAAATAACTACGAAAATTTTGTTGGGCCAAGCTACTTCGAAGATCAAATTACAATGCATTACTTCGGAAGCTTCACATGAGGACTATGCAACTCGCGGTTCGCGCAGTTAAATAGTATTTATGAGAATTTGTTAAGCAATGGTTACGATCAAGTAAACTTAATCGGTATTGGCTACAGTTATCAATCAAGTTCGCTTAACAATTGGTCCAACAGCAGCCAAAATTCTTCTGTTTGTTATGACAATACAAATAATCCTACTTTTTCTAACTGGGGCGCAAGTCAAAGAGACTTC
>CBFHVR010000044.1:0-5462 GCA_965659495.1 uncultured bacterium | reverse complement strand
AATAAACATATCTGCACTGACAGCTTTATCTCCACCATTATGTCCAAATAAATTTCTTCCATTTTGATTTTTATAATACCACATTACTCCTTGTTGTGAATCAATGTTTGGGTACGGAATAGATTTCATATATTCTACAGTTTCCTCCTCTAGGATACGAATATCTTTATATATACCTCCATTGCTATAAAGGACTAAAAATTTGGCTAAATCTAATGATGATACCCTAAGCTGACCTGAGGGATAATCAGAATATCCATAATGATCAATTGGTGAAAAACCAACACCATCTCCGGTACCACCTTCTCCGCATACCTCATCATAATCATCGCAGCAATCTCCATAAGAAATACATGCTTCATCACATTGACAAGGATTAGAAGAATTAAAAACTCCACACCCAATATCATAACAATTATTTCCAGAACCATCAGAAGAAACCTCATACGGTATAGCAATATTACTTACATCAAGCTCAGACAAAAACCATCGACCACTCATATCTAAAGGATCAAAAATGTGCTGATTACAATATTCATTAAATGGTTGATTTGAAATAGCTTCAACCAAATAACCAATAAGAGCAGCGCCAATATTGCTATAAGAAAAATTTGCACCTGGAGCATTATTAGTGAAATTAAGGTTTTGATTGTAAAAATCTCCACCTGGTATTAAATACTCTTCTAAATAAATACTTAATTCAATATCAGAATCACCTTCGTAATAAGGCATTACACTCCAATTATCTTTAATCCCTGAAGTGTGAGATAAAAGCATTTTAGCAGTAATGGGAATTAAAGGAAAATCTGGATGCCTAACTTCAAATGGTAAATAACTATTAATATTTTGATTTAAATTAATAAGATCATCTTCCCACAACTTCATCAGAGCGGTCGCAGTAACAGTCTTAGATACTGATGCAAGCATAAACATAGTACTGTCCGATACCATAATACCTTCTTCAATATTAGCCATACCAAACGCTTTATTCCAGACAATATGCTCGCCTTCTACAACAGAAACAGATAAACCAGAAACATTATTTAAATCTACAACGCCCTCAATAAAATTTATTAATTCTTCTTCATTTCTGTATTGATGAGTAGATAAAGTATTAGAAACATCAAAATCTTGCCTAATCCTTGTCTTTTGTCTATTAAAATCATCATTAGACCATAGAGTAGATAAAGTTAATAAAATTGCTAAATATCGCATTATAATCACCCTAATTTAAATTGAAGAGAAAAATTGATCTAATACACTCTTAGCTTCATCAAGTGTATTATACTCTTTGCAAATAAGTTTTTTATTACCAGACACCATTGCAGAAAGAGCTTTTTTATACTTTGGATTAAATAAACATAATATGGGTATGCCAAGTGTTTCAGCAAAACCAATTTCATATCCTACCCCAAGAGATGGCATCGTAACATCAGCAACCATAACATCAGATGATTTTAACCACTCAACATCTCTTTCAAAAATATATTGATCTGTTTTATGTAACTCACTTTTTTCAACATCCTTGTGACCTACATGTTCTGTTAACACCTCACCAAATGTAGTTAAATGATTAATCAGCTTAAGATAATTATCCTTTTCATCTCGACCACCTCTAATTGAACCTGCAAAATAAATCTTCATTTATTAGTCGTCACATTTCTCATGTACATCAGATTTAAATGTTTTAAAATGAACATGTTCTTTAGGTAAATAAAAGCTAGCTAAAATTTCAACTGAAATGAAAAACAAAGCGATTGATGCCGTTATATAAGCCTGTTCGCTTATAGCAGCAAAAACTTCAACTAAATGGCCTATACCATGCAATCTTAATCCCCATCTTAGTATTTCTAAAAAATTTCTTTTAAACATAATGATAATCCTTAAACTAAAAGAATCTAGTATAAGAAATATTTAAATTTCTTCCAGATTCAGGCATAATTGATTTAATTTTTGATAAATGATTAAAATGTTCCTCATCTAAAATATTATTAATTTGAATTGTAATTTTGTTATTATTTCCATTATAACCTAATATAAAATCAATCAAAAAAGATGAAGGTGTAACTGTTTCAAATTCACCAAGTCTATCTTGAGAATGAATATTAGCAAATCTAAGCTTATAACTTATCTTGTTTTTACTATATTCAATATTTAAAACCTGTTTATCTGGAGTAATATAAGATAGAGGAATATTATTAGTTAAATCATCTCCTCTAACTAAAGAAAAATCATAATTTATATTAACATTCTTTATACTATATGATAGATTAAATTCTAAACCTTTTATTAATGACTTAATACCTTTTGTTTTATATTTATATAACCATCCTGTAGAACCACTACCCCATTCTATAAAATCTTCTCCAGCACAAGGATGCGATTCCCCAGGAATAAATTCTTCATCACAATTACCAATTTTATTCATTTGATAATAATAAGGACTATAGTTATAAAAAGAAACTAGAGAGGAACGAAATCCTTCATTACTATAACTAATTGAAGATTCAATCCCATATATTTTTTCTAATTCTAAATTAGGCTCTCCAATTTCATAAGCGTAGGAACCCAAATGTGGACCATCTGAATACAATTCTTCTAATTGTGGAGCTTTCATTGTATTCATTAACCAAGTATTTAATTCGAAATTTTCAAAAATTTTACGAACACCTATAGATGAAGAAAAATAGCTGAAATACCTATCTTTTATATCATCACTATCAATGTTTGCATATGTTAAAGTTTCCTGATTAGGCAGAACCATTAAATGACCAAACCTAAATGAAGCAAGCATAGTAAAATCTTTGAAATTTTTATCAGAATATCCATAGATAGAAATATCCAATTGGTCTGTAGGAGGAGTCCAATAAAAACCTTCTGGTAAAAACTGTTCATAACTAAACTCTGCACCAATAATTGAGTGATAAGATTGAAGCTCCATCTTTAAACTATTAGTATACTTTGATAATGCCACAGAAAAGTAGTTTAGATCACTCTCAAATTCTTTATGACCATAGTCAACAAAATTATATTTAATATCAATTAGATGAAAATTATTAAAAGAAATGTCTCGATGGTAATTTATTTGAAAAGCATTTTTAATAAGTTCTATATCAACACCATTTATATGACCTTCAAAACTTGGTGGAAGACCATAATTCATATGAAAATTTTCAAAAACAAAGTTGATATAACTACTTTTATAATACTTTGTAAATCCTAATTTATAATTAGAGGTTTCATTAGAGGTGTTTTCTAATTCCTTTGATGAACTTGTTTGATTATCAGCGTTAGAATTACTTAATAAAATATTTATCTGATTATCTTTTATTGGAATATAAAACAATATATTACCATATAATGATTTATTAAAAGATTCTGAACCTATAAAAATTTTCTTATAAAATTTATTAACTCTTAATTTTGGATTTCCATTTAGAGATGTTTTGATAACCCCCCCAATAGTATTAGATCCATATATTAAAGATTTAGGACCTCTTACAATTTCTATTTCATCAACTTCTGTCATATCTAATGCAATAGCATGATCAATAGATGTTTGAGATAAATCTCCTATTTTGTTACCATCTTTGGTCAATAAAAAACGATCTCCAGAATATCCTCTAAGCACAGGCTTTGATGTACTGCTTCCAAATGAATTAACCCCAATATTTGGCTGATTAGCTAAAGTTGTAGCTAAATTTCCTGTTCTATTTTCATTTAATTTTTGACCACTTAATAAAACATCTGAAATTTGACTTTCATTATGCTGATGTGAATGTATATGAACAGACTCTAAATCTATTGACTTACTTTTCAAATAAATTGCATTTAAATTTATTTGTGAATCAACTAAATCAATATGTATAATTTTATTTTTATACCCTATCATTTCAAAATTTAAATCAACACTTTTATCTGAATAATTATTGATAAATAAATAAAAACTTCCATCATTATTAGTTTTTGTGATAATATCGGAATTTTGAATAAATATATTGACATCAGAAATAGAATCTTCTGATTCGAAATTAAGAACTTTACCAGATATACTATATGACTGGGACCATAAAAGCCCCAGACATATAATAAAAAAGTACATATAAACTAAATATCGATTATTTAGTTGCATATATTGCTGTAGCACAACAATTCTTTAAGCATATACCATTACATGAGAACATAGCAGGAGTAATTGTAACACTGATTGGAAGTGATGTGTAATCAGCATGACCATCATGCATTACTGAAAATGTAAAAGTAGTTGTACCTTCAGCTAATCCAGTCAATTCAAAGCCTAACTCATGACCCTCATGATCATGATCATGTCCATCATCATCACCATCTTCTTCATGCTCTTCTGCTTCAACTGAAATAATTGAAGTATCTACAACATCAAAAGTTAAACCTTCTGCTTCCTCTTCTTCCTCTTCATCATGCTCAATTTCATTTCCATCATGATCTAAAAGATGAACAGACACCTCTATCATAGCTCCAACAGCCATAGTTAATTCATTAACTGTTATTTCACCTTCAAATTCTCTATATACTACAGTTTCATCAACTTCTAAAACAAAACCTTCAGCATCTGCATGGTCTTCAGATTGAGTTGTAGAACTATCACATGATACAGCTACAAATGAAATAAATAAAAATAAAAATAATTGTTTAAGATTAAACATAAAAAATCCTTATAAAATTTTATATAAAACTAATTATTTAGATACATTAGTGTATCTAAAAAGTAAATTGTAATTTGAATAAATTTTATTTAGAAGTTGGAGGTGCTCTGGAATTAAATCTTTTACTAACAGTTAAATCTGTAACAGAAGATTGAAAGATCTGTAATTGAATAGAATTAACAACAAAAACATCATCGAAGAATATAGTTGAAACATAATTATTATTATTTTTAATAATCTCACATTCAGGACACTCTTGCGCTTCATAATCAGAATATTCATGATCATGATGGTGAACTATATGATGTATATTGGAAAGAAGGATGTTTCCGAATGATAAAAACAATATATTAAAAACAAGAATTAAGCTCTTCATAGCCCATTAATTTAATAAAAAAACCTCTTAAAAAAAGAGGCTTTTTTAAACATTTATATTAAATATTATTTAGTCAGCCCAAGCTGCTCTTAGCAAAGTCACAGATGGATCTTCAGTATTTGCAACTAAAACATAACCATTTCTAACTGCTAACCCTTCACACTCACCTGTTGATTCTGCACTGTCATCTACAGTATAACCCTCAGGAATTATAACTGCCATGATACCTAATAAAATAATTCCCCCTCCCATACCTAACACGGCAGATATAGAAGAGGTAATAAATGCAGAAAAAATTAATATAATAAGATCATTATAAATTATAAATCCATAAAAGCTATTTTAGTTGATGATTATTATTTTTAAAATCAATTAAAAATAATTCAAGAATATATTTTATTCTT